>JARGFZ010000005.1 GCA_029210965.1 bacterium
TCAATCCCCTCCCCTCAGCCGTCTTCACATAAAGCTTCGCCGTGCCTGGAGGGAGAGGAAGAATACGGAATGGACCTTATTGTGCGGCTCTGCCCGGAATGACGACCGTTTAACCCTCTTCCCAGGTTTACCCTGTGAAACCCTGCTTGTCAGCCGTAGCCTTGGCGAAGGTTGATGGAGCGGCCTTCAGCCGGCCGCGCTGTGGTGAGTCAGCTTTTGAACTTCGGGATTGCTTCGGCCATGTCAATACACGGGCCTTCACCCGTCGCTAAAGCTATGGCGGACAAGCGCAATGACCAACCTTCGCCAAGGCTTCGGCTGGAAGGCAAAAGCGACCCATCTTCGTTCTTCGAACTACGCCTCGGCAAAAACGACTGCATTCCGGACAACCCCGCCCCTTGCGTTGGTTTCCGGAATGACGGCATAAGGTAACGTTCTTTCCCCCAGGCTTGGCTCTTCTCAGTGCCCTCAGTGAGCTCAGTGGTAAAAAACATCGCTTTAATAGCAACCGGCGCCTTAACCCAGGATTCAGCCTTTCTCCGTGTCCGATGCCTGTCACGCCAGCGGCGTGATGCCTCCGTGGTGAAAACACCGCCTTTACAGGAACCGTTCCTCTCGCGACCGGTAGAGATCTCCCGCCTTTCCTAACTCGGCCGCCACAAGCTCCCGCAGCGATTCGGGTGCCTCGACGACGACTTCAGCGCCGTGCCTGAGGATGTCCATGAGGATCTCGCGCTCATCGGAGTAGGGCAAGCTCAGGCGGCACCCGCCGTCGTCCAGATGTTCGCAGGTCTGCTCCGGGTGCCACTGCTCGTACTCGACCCACCGGGCGCGCATCGGGGAGAACCGGAGTATGGCCCAGTTTTTAATCTCACCTGCAAAGATTCCATAAGAGGAGGCGAAATGAGCGTCCAGATTTTCTTCTGAAATATCCAGGGCAGTACCGTCAACCACAATAGCGCTGCGGATGGTATCTACAGAGAAGCTTCGCAACCCTTCACGCAAGTGACACCATGTGTCCAGGAACCAGTTGTCCCGGTAATAGGCGAGGCGCTGGGGCGAGACGATGCGTGTGATCACCTCGTCCCTTACTCGGCTGTATGCCTCAACCTGTATCCTGCGACGCTTGAAAAGGGCACCGGCGATAGTGGCGAAGAACTTCGGCTCTACCTCCCGCTTCGTCATGGGAAGGAACCGCACCCGCTGGATAATATCTGAGGAAGAGTGACCGGAAACCTCCAGGATCTTCCTGATGCGGTTTTTCAAGGGTCCAATGTGTGCAGCCAAAACACCAGCATCGATTGCGGCAAAACATTCGTGGGCGGCGACCAGGGCATACAATTCGGAGGTAGAGAACCAGAGCCCCGGGAGTTCGTACACTGGGCCGTATTCCGGTACAGCCAAACGGTAGCCGCCGGCCTCCCGGTCCCAGATGATGGGGGCGTTGAGACGGTCGCGCATGTACTGGACGTCACGCTTGAAGGTAGCCAGCGACACCCCGAGATCATCAAGCAACACGCTCGCCGGGACGGCCCGCCTGGCCTGCAGCAGCCTTTCAATCCTGTAGAACCGTTCGGTCCTGTCCATTCAGCCTCGCTTGACTGGAAGTTCTACTTACGGAAAAAAGAAACCGCCCTCCAGCGTTGGAAAGGGCGGTTATTACGACATTCTCAAGTTGGTTACCCGCCGAAAGTCGCCGGGGCGGATCAAGACAGCCGCGCGGCGGCTCTTTTCCCCAGATCTGATCATCTTACTACACGATGGGTACTCGTTTCAAGGTCCTGTTTTAAAAAGAAAATTGCACATGGGCGTGTGCAGCCCGGTTTTGCGTTTGATGATCCAGCGAAAAGTTTTTTCGAGCCGTTTCGCGAGATGATTTATGGAAACCCCCTCCCACGAGACCGCCCTGCAGCGTCCTGGCAATAAATCCCGGGATCGCTTCCGACTTCGCTCTTCGAGCTGCGACGGACAAGTCGCCCGGGTATCAGCTTGCGATGACCCCTCGACCGGCTCGGGGCAGGCAACCCCTGGATTCCGGATAACCGCGCCCGGGCGTCGCTTTCCGGAATGACGGTCACCCTTCACCCTTCACTTTCTTTAACCAGTTTCTCCACCTCTTCCATAAGAGCCTCAACCGCCTCATCCGGGCTGACTTTTTTTATTACCTGTCCCTTAACGAACAGGATGGCGTTCCCCTTACCCCCAGCCAACCCCACATCAGCCTCTCTCGCCTCTCCGGGACCGTTGACGGGACATCCCATAACCGCAATGCGCAGGGGGATCCGGATATCCCGGACCTTTTCTTCGATCTGGCCTGCCCACTCGGCCACGTCGATCTCGGCCCTGGCACAGGTGGGGCAGGCCACGACCCGGGCACCTGTCCTGAGCCCGAGGGATCGGAGAAGTTCGAACCCCGAGTGAACCTCAGGCAGCGGATCCCCTGAAAGGGAAACCCGTATGGTGTCCCCGATGCCGTCGGCCAGCAGGAGGCTGAGCGCCGCTGCGGTCCTTACGGATCCGGTCAGGGGAGTGCCTGCCTCGGTCACGCCGAGGTGGAGGGGGTAATCGATCTCCTCGGAGAGAAGGCGGTACGCTTGTACGCTCTGAACCGGGTCTGATGCCTTGACCGATACCTTGATGGCGAAAAAGTTCATCCCTTCCAGCAGCTTGACGGAACGGATGGCGCTCTGGACCAGAGCTTCCGGCGTCGGATGCCCGTGGGCCCTGAGAATATCCCTCTCAAGAGAACCTGCGTTGACACCAACACGGATTGAAGCTCCACGGTCCGATGCAGCTTCGACGATCTCCCGGACCTTCCAGGAGGCGCCGATGTTCCCCGGATTGATACGTACGGCATCGGCACCGGCAAGGAGGGACCCCACAGCAAGCTTGTGATCGAAGTGAATGTCCGCCACCAGAGGCAAACGAACATTTTTCCTCAAAGCATCGAACCCCGTAAGGGCATCCTCGTCGGGAACCGACACCCTCACGATCTCGCACCCTGCCGAAGCAAGAGCCCTCACCTGATCGAGGGTTGCCTCCATATCAGCCGTGGGGGTATTGGTCATGGACTGAACCGATACGGGGGCACCACCCCCGACGATCAACTGCCCCAGCTGGGTCGGCCTCGTAGGCCTCCTGACAATGGGAAAGTCGGCTGACATTTATCATTATCCCCCGAAGATCCGGAGGATATCGTTGTAGGAGATCACCACAATGAGAAGGATCAGGAGGAAAAAACCCACCTTCTGGGCCATTTCCCTGGTGCGCACATCCAGGGGCCTTTTCAGGATACCCTCGGCAGTGAGGAACACCAGGTGTCCTCCGTCGAGCACCGGTATCGGGAACAGGTTGAGAACTCCCAGCTGGAGGCTAAGGAAAGCCATGAAGCCGAGGAACTGTGCCAGGCCTGCTCTTGCAGCCTCACCGGTGACCTGGAAGATCATAATGGGCCCGCCCAGGTTTTTAATGGACGACTGACCGGTGAGCAGTTCCCAGACAAAGGAAAAGGTCATTCCAAGAAGTTCCACGTTCCTCTCAAACCCTTTTGCCACAGCATCCACCGGGCCGAAACGTCGAACAACGGTTTCGCTCCTGGGAGAGATCCCCATGAGCCCCCTTCCCGATTTCTCGTCGAGAACAGGAGTCACCGAAAGGCTGAGTTCTTCCGTTCCCCTGAGGACCTTCAGAGTCAGCGATTTCCCGGCGCTGGCGTGGATGATCTGGGCCATCTCGCTCCAGTGGTTCACTGGAATCTGACCCATGGAAAGGATCCGATCCCCCTCTTCAACTCCCGCCTTCTGAGCAGGATACCCCATTGTCAGGGCCCCGATGGTAGGTGGCATGGGCGGCTGAACGCCGATCCGCCCATCTTCGGCATCCGTCAGATCCAGATTCACAGAGCGGATACCGGCCAGGCTTTTGACCTGGATCTCAAGTTTGTTGTCCCTGGCCAGGGAAGTTTTTTCAAGGAACTGCTCCCAGGTGGCTGTTTCTTCGCCGTTAACGTTCAGGATGAGATCCCCGGGGATGATCCCGACCTTGTCCACCGGAGATCCTGGTTCGACCCAACCGGCCACCGGGGGATCATCAAGATAGGAAGGAACTGCCATGCCCACCATGAAGACCAGAGGCATGACGATAAAAGCCAGGATGAGGTTCATCACCGGACCGGCCAGGATCACCCCCGCCCTCTGATAGGGCGGCCTGGACGAAAATAACGTGGGGTCATCGGGGTCTTCCACAACTTCATCGGGCCCTTCCCCCCTGAGTTTCACGTAGCCTCCCAGAGGGATCCATGAAATACAGTACTCTGTCTCCCCCCATTTAAAACCGAACATCCTGGGCGGGAAACCTATGGAAAAGGTTTCCACTCCAATCCCGAGAGCCTTGGCCACCAGGAAGTGTCCCAGCTCGTGGACTGTGACAAGAATGCCCAGGACTAAAATAAACGATATCGTGGTAGTCATTTAATTTTCTCCATGTAATTCGATAACAGCCCGGGCGGCCTTACGGGTCAACTGATCACCCCGAAGGATCCCGGAAAGGGTCTGGTTGTCAAAATCCGGCGGATCGTCCATCACAGCCCGTACCACATCGGCGATCCCGGTGAAAGGCAGGTCCCCTGAAATAAAGGATTCAACAGCGATCTCGTTGGCGGCGTTCAAAACAGCCGGCATGCCGTTCCCTCTTTCAAGTGCCTCGTAGGCAAGACCCAGACATGGGAACATCTCCCTATCAGGCTTGTGAAAATCAAGCCTGCCCACAGCCGCCAGGTCAAGGGGATCGAGGGGGAGGTCCAGGCGATCCGGATAGCTCAAGGCAAAGGCTATGGGGACGCGCATGTCGGTGATCCCCATCTGGGCAAGAACGGAACCATCCACATATTCCACCATGCTGTGAACGATACTCTGGGGATGGATGAGGACCTCGATCTCTTCAGCCTGGAGATCAAAGATCCACCTCGCCTCAATGACCTCAAGACCCTTGTTCATCATGGTGGCCGAATCAACTGTGACCTTGGGTCCCATTTTCCACCGAGGGTGGTTAAGAGCCATTTCGGATGTGACCCCGATCAGGAAGTCCTTATCTTTTCCGAAGAACGGACCTCCGGAAGCGGTAAGGATCACCTTGCGTACGGCAGAACGATCCTGCCCCATAAGGGCCTGGAATACCGCGGAGTGCTCACTGTCCACGGGGATGATTCTGGCACCGGTGCGTTTCGCCTCCTCGGTAATAAGCCTCCCGGCAGCGACGAGTGCCTCCTTGTTGGCCAGAGCAAGGATCTTCCCCGCCGCCACAGCGGCATAGGTAGGCATGATCCCCGCTGCACCTACGATGGAAGAAACAACAATGTCGGCTCTGTCAGTGGAGGCGGCTTCCAGGATCCCATCTATTCCAGCGAGTACGCCGATATCCGAGCCCTTCAGCAAATCCCTGGCCCTGGAGGCGGCTTCTTCCTTATGTATGGCCACAAAAGCAGGTTTGAAAAGCTTTGCCTGGCTGACGATGGTCTCCCAATCCGAGCCCGAAGCAAGGGCTGCAACCTCGAAATCACCGGGATGCCCTGAAATGATATCAAGGGTATTGCGGCCGATAGATCCGGTGGAACCCAGGATGCTTACCCTTCGGACCCCGGACATCACACCAAACCGCCGGATAAAGACAGGATGTAATAGAAAACCGGAACTGTGAACAGAAGGGCGTCAACACGGTCCATCATCCCACCGTGACCGGGGATCAAAGAGCCTGAATCCTTCACACCGGCATCCCTCTTGAGCATCGATTCCGCCAGGTCTCCCATTTGGGCGAGTACGGCGATGCACAGGCCGGCACTCAGGGCAAACGGTATCGACCAGGGGACCAGACTGAGCATCTTTAACAGGACTGAAACCCCGGCGGCGCCCAATGTACCACCTACTGCCCCGGCTACCGTCTTGTTGGGGCTTATTTCCGGGGCCAGTTTACGGCGGCCCAGGGTAGATCCGACATAGTAGGCGGCTGAATCGCAGACCCAGACGCACAGGAGCAGGAACAACAGAGCGCGACGGCCGGACCCGGAATCCAGATAGAGGATCAGGTGCGCCAGGGACCACACCGGATAAAAAAGCAAAAGAGTCCCCCCTGACAGCTGTAATGCAGAACCCTCCACCTTCCCAATGAGCACCACCCAGGCAAAGGTTAAAGTAAAACCTGCCGCCAATCCGGTGGCCAGGCCCTGGACCCCTCCACCCCAGGCACCTGCCAGCAGAAGAAAACTGGCCGTAACCGCCGGCACCCTGGCAACAGTACTGCCGGCGGCCTCCAGCAAGGCGGCCGTCTCGTGGGCGGCCGCAAGAACCGCTATGGAAATAGCCAGGACACCCAGTATCAGGGGAGCCGCTGTGATGAGGTAGATCACCAGAGCTCCGAGCACAACCGCGGGAACGATTCTGATCACGCTTCTTCTCCCCTGATCTGTTCTGAGGTCTTCCCGAAGCGGCGTTCCCTTGAGTTAAACGTCTCGATAGCCTCAAGGAGATCAACACTTTCAAAATCGGGCCAAAGCTTGTCGGTTACGTAAAACTCCGTGTAGGCGACCTGCCACAGGAGAAAATTACTGATACGCTGTTCACCGCTGGTGCGGATAAGCAGGTCAGGGTCGGGCATACCGTCAGTGTCCAAAAAGGAGGAGAAGGTCCCCGGCTCGATGTCATCAGGATTGAGATCACCTCTTTGGACCGCCGCCGCGACTTTGCGCACCGCCTCCAGGATATCGTCCCGCCCGCTATAGCTCAGGGCAAGGGTGAGGGTCAACCCGTCATTTCCAGCCGACTGCTCCACCACCTCACGAAGGGTCTGCCGAACGTTGGCGGGCAGATTATCAATCTGCCCGATGGTACTCAGGCGCACGTTGTTCTTCATGAGTGTACGCAGTTCTTTTTTCAGATACTGGCCCAGAAGAGCCATCAGCCCGCCAACCTCACTCTGGGGGCGGTTCCAGTTCTCTGTGGAAAAAGCAAACAGGGTGAGATAGGGGACCTTGAGACGGGCACAGTCCTCTACGACCCTGCGAACAGCATCAACACCGGCCCGATGACCGGCGATGCGCGGGAGGTTGCGATCGGCGGCCCACCGTCCGTTGCCGTCCATGATAATGGCAATGTGAGTGGGAAGGTTCTGATTCATTTGATGGTTACTTCGTAAAACATCTCTTCGAGGCTTATTGGATATGGATGAACTCTGTGCAAGTCCATCAATCGATGAGTACTTATAACTGGGCGGGCGGGATTCGGGTTCAGACCTCGAGGACCTCTTTTTCCTTTTTCTCAATGAGCTCGTCCACCCTCTGGATGTACCTGTCGGTAATTTTCTGGATCTCATCCTGTGCCCGGTGCAGCTCATCTTCGGAAAGCACTTTTTCCTTTTCAAAATCCTTGGCTTCAGAAATGGCATCACGACGGATATTGCGAATGGCCACTTTTCCTTCTTCCCCGTTTTTTTTCACCACCTTGACGAGCTGGACCCTTCTTTCCTCAGTGAGAGCCGGGATAGGCAACCTGATGACCTTGCCATCGTTGTTGGGGGTGAGCCCCAGGTCCGAACGCATAAGCGCCTTTTCAATTTCCTTGATCGCGGTGGGATCCCACGGTTGGATGACTATAAGGCGGCTCTCCGGGATCGACAGGGTGGCAACCTGGTTCAGGGGTGACTGGGAACCGTAATATTCCAGGGTGATCCCCTCAAGGATGGCCAGGGAGGCTCTGCCGGTGCGGATGGTTGCCAGATCCCTTCCAAGGGACTCAATGGTTTTTTCCATCTTCTTTTCCATATCCTGGTAGAGTTCCTTGATCACCTTTACTGGTCTCCTCCTGTCACTACTGTCCCCACCGTTTCGCCGGTGACAGCCCGCATCATATTGCCCCTGGTCTTCAGGTTGAATACCATGATGGACATGTCGTTGTCCATGCACAGGGCAATGGCAGTTGCATCCATCACCTTCAGGTCCCGCTCCAGAACATCCTTGTAGGTGACCCGGTCCAGTTTTATGGCATCCGGGTCGACCATGGGATCAGCGGTGTAGACTCCGTCTACCTTGGTGGCCTTCATGAGGATACCAGCCCCGATCTCCATAGCTCTTAATGCAGCGGCTGTATCCGTTGTAAAAAAGGGGTTGCCTGTACCGGCAGCGAAAATAACGACCCGGCCTTTTTCAAGATGCCTGATAGCTTTTCGTCGGATGTAGGGCTCGGCGACCTGGCTTATGGAAATGGCTGACTGGACCCTTGTGGGAACGCCCTCCTTTTCCAGCACGCTCTGGAGAGCAAGGGCGTTGATGATCGTAGCCATCATGCCCATATAGTCGCCGGTGGTACGTTCGATGGTTGTTCCGCCATCTTTGGCGCCGCGAAAAATATTTCCGCCGCCGATGACCACCGCCAGCTCAACGCCGATGGCATGGACTTGAGCCAACTCGGAGGCGATGGAGCTTACAACGTCGAAATCCAGACCCAGGGGCTCGGACCCCAGCAGGGCCTCGCCGCTGATCTTGAGGAGGATACGGTTGTACTTGGGAGATTTTCCCTTTGTCAAAAACACCCCCTGGAAATACAGGTTCTAGGATCTAGGTTCCAGGGTCTAGACACAAGATCCTAGACCCCAGGCCCTGATTTATCCGCACGATTTGCTCTTCTCCTGCCCTTCACCGATCTCGAACCTGGCAAACCTGTTGATCTGAACGTTCTCACCCAGGGTGGCTGCCACAGCCTTGACGTGGTCGAGAACCTTGGTATTGCTCACCTTGACAAAATCCTGTTCTTCCAGGCAGACATCCTGGAAGAACTTCTCAACCTTGCCGTCAACAATCCGGTCCAGCACGTTCTCGGGCTTTCCGGATTCAAGGGCCTGGGCTTTGTATATCTCCTTCTCCTTTTCCAGGAGATCGGCCGGAACCTCTTCGCGCTTGACGTACAGGGGCCGGGCTGCGGCAATCTGCATGGCAAGATCGGTCACCAGTTCCTGAAAATTGTCGGTCCTCGCAACAAAATCCGTTTCGCAGTTCACCTCTACGATGACACCGATCTTACCGCCCATATGGATGTAGGAACCCACAACTCCTTCGCTGGCCTGTCGCCCGGAGCGCTTGGCTGCAGCTGAAAGGCCCTTTGTACGCAGGTAGTCCACCGCCTTTTCGGCATCGCCCTCACACTCTTTGAGGGCCTCTTTGCAATCCATAAAACCGGCACCGGTCTTTTCTCTGAGGTCCTTGACCGAAGATGCGCTTATGCTCATTATTTATCCTCCTCGGCGTTGTTTTCGCCGCTTATTTCATTGGCTGCCTCTTCAGTTGCTACTTCCGCTGCTTCTTGGACAACTTCAGCTGGCTCTTGGGAGACAGTTTCCTCGGCTGCCTGCTCCTGGGCGGCAGGCGCCTCTTTCTTAACTGAAGCCGGAGCCTCCACAACGCCAACCTCAGCAGTCCCAACCAGCTGCTGTCCTTCGATAACCGCATCAGCTATCTTGGAGGTGAACAGGCGGATGGAGCGGATGGCATCGTCGTTACCAGGGATAACCATATCTATCAGGTCCGGATCGCAGTTCGTGTCCACGATAGCCAGAATGGGTATACCCAGTTTCCTGGCTTCCTTGATAGCGATCTCCTCACGTTTCGGGTCAACCACAAAGAGGGCATCGGGGAGCTTACCCATGTCTTTGATCCCATCCAGAAACTGGCCCAGCTTCTCCCTCTCTTTGGTGATGTTCAGGATTTCCTTTTTGGTCAGGTTACCCCAGCTCTGTTCCTCTTCCATGATCTCGTATTTCTTCAGCCGACCTATGCTTTTCTTGATGGTGGCATAGTTGGTGAGCATACCGCCGAGCCACCTGTGGTTGACATAGGGCATCCCGCATCTCTGGGCTTCCTCAAAGATCGATTCGTGAGCCTGCTTCTTGGTACCCACGAAGAGGACGTTCCCTCCCCTGGCAGACAGTTCACGGACGAAACGGTAGGATTCCTTGAACTGGCGCAGGGTTTTCTGCAGGTCGATGATATAGATCCCGTTGCGAGCCCCGAAGATATACCTCTGCATCTTGGGGTTCCATCTGCGGGTCTGGTGACCGAAGTGAACACCGGCCTCCAATAGCTGTTTCATTGTAATGACTGCCATTTTCCTAACCTCCTCGTACGGTTTTTGTTACCCTCCGCCCCTTCGATTCCCTCGGGAGCCCGCTTCCACCACATGGGGAGACGGGCACCACCCACCGGACCTGGGGCGTGCGTAATAGTTAAACAGTTTTGCTTAACAGAAATCGGCAATAGTGGCAAGGTTCTTTTGACAGTTTTGTTTTGCAGTTCTTTCTTTGCAGTTCTTTGCAGTTCTTTGCCGAGTTCTTTGCCGAGTTTGTTAAGCAGAACGCAGGACGCAGCACACAGAACGCAGTAGAAGAGCGCAGTTCCTGTTTAGGCGTCGGATTTGAACGCAGAGTACGTCCTGAGCAAGCGTAGCGCGTCGAAGGACGTCCTCTGCGTTAAATGTTTTTGCCGCTTCTACCTGCCTTTTCCTTTAGTTCCTTATTAAGTCGATGCGCCGACATCACAAAGCTGTCGAGCTTCGTTTCCACCATCTGGGACAGGGGGTTCCCGTCAGTCTCAAGGGCAAGGAAGGGAAGGGGCAAGGTACCGCTGTGTTCACGCCAGAACTCACCGTTATTTCTGGAGAAGAGGTGCTTGTCCTGCACGAGGCGCTTGGTGATGATGGACTCCGCGATCCTGCCGGGCATGCAGCCGAAGGGGCTGACGCTGATCACACCGTGTACGCTGTCTCCCAGTTCGACGAGGGTTGAACTTATTGTGAGGATGGCCTCGCCGGTAAGTTTCGGGCTCATGAGCTGCCGTCCCTTCTCAATCAGGAACCCCATGTCCAGGTTGTGCCTGAGATAGAACCCGGAAAGCGCGAGAGCATCCTGGACCCTGCCGGCCATGCGCCTGCAGTAACGGTTTCTCAGTCGCAATTCGAACCGCTCCTTCCAGGACGCGCGGTCCAGCAGACCGGTGAGGACTACGTGGTCAATATAAAAGAGCCACTCCAAAACAGGGGATGTGGTCACCCAGACCCCCTCTCGTGCCAGCCGATCAGGAAGGTGGTAACTGGAAAAGACGTCCCTTCTGACGTAGATCTCTCCTGTGAGAAGGACTTTCGTTACCTCCTCAAGAGATTTTGTCCGTGTCAGGGAAGACAGCTCGGACATGCCCCTCCTCAGAACTTCCATGACCTTCTTTTCAGAGTCCACCGCCAGGCTCTCGATGATACGCCCCTCTACGTGGTCATAAAGTTCCATGGCCGCGGCTGTGTCCTGGGCCAGGGTCAGGATCGCGGTGCGAACGTCGGCAAGGCCGTCCGTCATAGCTATGGATAGAAGTCCCTGACGGTTGAAGGCCGGCGGAAGGCCGCTGTAGCTGTTGTTGGAAGTGGGGGACAAAATGGCAACGTTTTTTAACCTGTCTTTTTCAAGCATGTTCTGGAGGGCCTGCCCATAAAGCCCGAAACGGCAGGGCCCGTCCGCCTCAGGCATAAAGTACAGCAATACCTCGTTCTCATCGTCCCTGTTATTGGCATATCGTTTCAGAGAACCGGAGGACAGAAGGTACGGAAGACACTCCTTGCAGGAAGCGTTGTTTTTCCCCATTTCAAGCTCTTCACGACCAGGTGGCGGGGCAGGCGTGGCCCCGATGCCGGCGTAGCGGAGCGCTGCCGCCATACCCCTGGCGCCGATCTGACCCATGGATGGTATCAGGACTTTAACATCGGGATCAGTCAGGGAGAGCTGGTCACCAGCACTCGTATGGATCTGAAGGTGCCCATCTTCCATGGCCAGCCTGGCAGGGTTAAAGGAGCCCTTGAGCCCCGACGGCGTCCCCCCATTTCTACCGCCCTGGATAACATCCAGAAAAGCCTCGATCCTGGTGTCCACTCCGGCATCAGCGGTGTGGGCGTCCAGCTCCAGGATGAGATACGGTTTGTCACCCATAATGGACCGGAAGCTTTCCATGATGAAGGAATCCGGTCCGCAGCTGAAGCTTGTGATGAAGACCCCGAAAAGGCCGGGTGTGTTCCTGACTATCCTTGCCGCCCCCAGGATCCCCTTGCCCGAAGCCCAGTACATGCGCTCTGAGGTGGGTTGGTGATCTTTTTCGAGAGGGAGCATGTCGTAGGGGACGATCCTGTGTCCTCGGCTTGTGAATTTCCCCGGTATCCCCATGTTCCCTTTGCGCGTAAGAGCGTTGTAGGGTCGACCGAAAAGGACCAGGGCCGGCTCGTCATCTTTAAGTTCTGACAGAAAATTCCTGCCGGTATCGAGGAGCCTCTCTCCCGTTTCCCCAAAACCTTTCCAGGCATCTTCAAAGGCCCCCGCTGAGCGACGGCCTGTAAAACCCAGTTTTTCACCCAACCTGACGAAGGCCTCCCGGGCTTTACCGTGATCCCCCAGGTCCAGGACCTCCGTGATAAGCTTATGGGACAGTTCGTTTTTAAAGGCTGCGTTGAGGATATACGGCTCCCCCTGGACGAGGGGGCAGGTGCAGCTGGTTCCACCCTTCCCATCCGCAGCAGCCAGGTCCTTTACGTGGGGGATAAAAATGTGATCCACCTTCTGTTTCAGGAGGCTCATCAGGTACCCGTGGGACTGGAGGACAGGTTGGCAAAGAACCGACCCGGCCTCCTCTATCCCCTCGGGATCCTCCTCCTCACCCCTGACAACCTCAAACCCCAGACCGGTAAAGAACCCCTCGTACAGCATGTAATAGCTGTTGGTCATGAGTGAAACCGGGATGCCCACCCGCCCGGATCTACCGGTAGAGTCGTCCCGCGCGACCTTCCCGGACAAAAGTTCTTCTCTTCTGGTCACAAGATCCAGGCTTCCCCTTGCCGCCTCCCTGTCCTGCCTCTGGTTGTAGTACCTGTCACAGGAACCGCCGAAGGGATAAATATCACCGTTGATACGGTAACGCGCGATAGTGCACTTCCTGTCACACTTTTCTCTGCCCCCTTTACACATAAAAGGCTCCAGGGAATGCACCTGGCGAAAAGCAAGTTCCTTTAGATCGTAGGATCTCTTTTGGATCCTCCCCTCTTCCATCCGGTTCAGGGACAGCAGCGCCGCGCCGAAAGCCCCCATGAGCCCAGGATCCGGAGGGACGATTATTTGCGTCCGGCAAAGGTTTGCCATGGCAAGTGGTACGGCCCGGTTGTAGCACACACCCCCCTGCATGAAGACCTTTTCGCCGGTGCGGCGGCTGCCCTGAACCCTGTTGAGGTAGTTACGGCACACCGAGTACACAAGCCCGGCTGTGATATCCGGGAGAGCCATCCCCTCGTGGATGGCCGTCTTGATATCGCTGCCGATAAAAGCCGCGCACTGGTCGCTGAAATCAGGGGGAGAAAGCCCTTGCAGGGCCGTGCCCGCGATGGACTCCACATCAAGGCCCAGAGATTCCGAGCAGGCTTCCTCCAGAAATGAGCCGGTCCCGGCACTGCACGCCTCGTTCATGGTGTAATCCACGGGAACCCCGCCCGCCAGAAAGGTGTACTTGGCGTCCTGCCCGCCGATCTCGAAAATGGTGTCCACCTCCGGATCGTGATGAACAGCGGCGTGGGCGTGGGCCACGATCTCATTAAAGATCCCGTCGGTGAGCGCGTGCAGCCCTGCGATCTGCCTGCCGCTACCGGTCACACCCAGACCAATGATGGATGGAGACAGGCCGCCCGGCACCTGATCCAACAGGCTCTGGTAACAGGATCTGCTGGCTCCAACTGGATCGCCGTCCGTGCGCAGGTAGACATCGGACACCACTGTCCGGTTGTCAACCCGAAGAAGCACCGCCTTGGTGGTGGTGCTCCCCACATCGAGTCCCAGAACATAATCTCTTTCGTAGTATCCCGTCCGGCTCCCCTTGAGGTAACTTACCTGTCCCCTGCCGGTTGAAAGGGGCGGAAGGGACGGAAAGGAGGCTGGAGAAATGCCAGCGTTTTCCCTTTGAGCAACAGTGCCGGCACCGTTGTTCCTGACCCAGAGGAGAGCTCCCAGGGCTTCGAAACTGCCCGCCTCCTCAGGCACAAAGGTCTCAGGATACGCAGTACGCACATGATCCATTACAAGGCCGTTCCGGCTGACGCCCCCTACGAGGAGGACCCTTCTCGCCCTGGCCGCCTTAAGTAGTTCGGTGATCTTTCCGGAAAGCATCCGGCACAGGCCAGCACCGATGCGCCCTCTCCCGATTCCCTTGTTAAGGGCGTGGGTGCAGTCGCTTTTGCAGAACACCGAGCAGCGCGATGCCAGCTGATACGGTTCGGCCGCCGCGGCCATCGTCACAGCTTCCTCCACGGACAGCCCCATACGGCGTACCTGCTGGAGGAAAAATTCGCCTGTACCGGCAGCGCATTTATTGCCTGTGTGAACAGACCGCACCCGCCCGGAGGGGTCCAGGGAATAGGCCAGGAACGTTTCCCCTCCGGCTGATACGATAGTGTCGATATCGGGATACCTGTCACGAACGTGGCCGAAGGCAAGTTCCACAGCCTTCGGTTCTGCGATGGTAGGATATGGCACCGACTTGCGGTATTTCTGCCCCGTGATGCCCACCCTGACTCCAGGTCGGGTGTCAAGCAGAGCCTCCATGGCCTCGGCAACCTTTCCATCGTGGGGGACACTCTCGAAAGAGATGTGGCCGTCAACCCCTTCTGCTATGGAAAGGGTCACCGCTCCCACGCATATGCCGACGGCTCCGGACATGCATACTTCCTTTGTGTCTGTTATCAGAGTGATGGATTTTAGATGAAGAACCGATGGAAGTGTCTGGTCCCACCTGGTTCGTTATATGGATTATAGCGTCCCTGCACCAGAAGGGGAACCGAAGCTTTATACTCCAAGCCTTGCAGGAAATCCTGGACAGGGATGCACACCAGCGCTGCCAAAGATAATGCTCTTCACGATACCGTATTTATCAGAAGCATTGAAAGTAGGTTGGCGGACCCATGGGACAGGATGGGGGCGAGGAGCGTCCCTGTTTTAGCCCTCAGCCAGCCGAAGAGAAGGCCGGGGAAGAAGACTGCCAACCTTGCCGGATCCAGGTCAACAGCCACATGGGCCAGGGAAAAAAGAAGCACTGTGACCACAATAGGGAGCCAGAAAGCTGTCCTGACACCGCTGTAAAGGGAAAAAATGACGACTGAAGAAAGGATGAAGTATTTTAAACCTTTTATGAGCTGCGGTGGAGTCAACCCCAGGGACAGCAGGTCAGCATCTGCGGCACGTAACGGAAGAACCGCCCCCAAGCCCCATAAAGCCGGAATGAGGATGGAGCCGTAGGGGATTTCGAACCGACGGATCCAGGCACAGCCACGGTTAGGACAGCGAAAAGGAGCAGGCAGTAAAGGGGGGCCCTGGCGGACCCCCTGTTAATTATGATCTTTCCCATGTTCGACGGAATCAGGCTTTTCGCTTTCTCCTCCATAGGCAAAGACTATATATGAAAAGGATAAAAAGAGCTTCCGGCCCGATACCGCCTTCATCATCGAGGCTCGACAGGCTGCAACCGCCCCCGCCACCTCCACCCCCGCCGCCGGAGGGGGCGATGCCCTCCCCTTTCATATATCCGGGGGAGGTGTAGGTCAGACCCGCGCCGAAGTCGATGGCGATCCTGGTCCGGAAGGTGAGCTCCTCCTGGGGCATGAAGGTGACGTCGACAGTGCGCTCCCCGAACGCGGGCAGCAGGAAGGGCAAATAGGGAAAGTTTGCCAGGCTCCAGTTGTCCGGGGACCCTGTGGAATCAGTCGTGTAAATGTCCGTTACCGTGTAGGCAACGGCGCTCTGATTCCTTAAGGTAGCGGTCACGGTCTTGGTCTGGCCGATCTCGACCTGGCCGAAACTGTAACTGTCTGGATCCAGGACAAAGATGCATGAACATACTGCCAAGGCAGTCGTTGTCCCAACAGTCGGTGCCCCCACCGAGTTCACCAGCGTCGCAGTCGTCGTCTTTGCCGTTGTAGCAAACCTCCGTGGCTGCCGGGTTGATGTCGGCGCTGTTGTCGTTGCAGTCGGACCCGTCCGTGGTATAGCCCGGTGAGGGGGAATCGTCGCAGAAAGATTGAGTATTGGAAGCCCCGTAGCCGTCTCCATCGGCATCGGGGTGGTAAGCGTAGTCCACGCCCTCGTCGATTCCACCATCACAGTCGTTGTCCAGGCCATCGCAAATCTCCATGTTTCCGGGATATTTGGCCGAGTTGTTATCATCGCAGTCCGCCACTGTTGTGGAATTCGGACACCGCGAAAGTTCCGTCCCGGCAGCTCCGTATCCGTCATCGTCGTTATCGGTGCACGTCGTCCCGGTGCCAGCCGTCAGGGTGGTGTCAAAATAGGCCACGAACCCGTTGATGGAACCACCATGGGTTTTCTGGGCGCCCCCCGAGGTTCCGGGCAGCCCGGCTCTCGCGTCCCCAACCAGGTAAAGGTCCCCGTTGGCCGGGTGCATCTGCAGTCCTGAACCGTTGTAGCCGCCCACGCAGACCTTCCTCTCGAGGGTGGTGAGGGAGGACGAGAAGAAGGTCAGGGCGGCATCCAACCGCGCGACATAGGCGTCACTATCCGCCTGACTCAGGTGCAAAGGCCCGAAACCGGTGGAACTGGTCGCACCGCAGATGTACACCTTCCCCGTTACCGGATGGATCTGCACTGCCTGGACGGAATCGCCTCCCATCCCCCCAACGCAGGTGGACTGAAGCAGGGGGTCAATGATCAGTTCAAAGTCGGGATCGTAATCACCCACCTTCATACCGTAGGAAGTGCCCTGAACCACGTAGGCGATCTTAACGGGCCTTCTCATCCCCCCAACCTCCTGAAAGGCCACCGGGGGAGAATAGGTGACAGGACCGTAAGGAGTGTGAACGATCAGATCGCCCTTTTCTCCGGTTGTGAGCTTAACTGCACCCTCGACCTTGACCCGTACCGCGGAGACGTCGGCCCCGGGATGGATACGGAATATACATTCACAATGGTTTCGGCCCTTTGCAGACCCTCAGGCCTGATCCTGGCAGTTCCCTCCAGCCGCTCGGTAAGTATGGCGCCTAGGGCGGGATCCTCCTTTCCAGGGATGAGCAGTACCATGGCCCCCTTTCCAGTCACATAGAAAAGCCCCCCGAAGGTCTGGGCGTAATAGGCCACCCCTTCGGGAGCCTGACCCCTGTTTTCGATGAAGGGGACCTGGATCTTCTCCATCGCTATCGCTTTAGGAAGATCCCCCGGCAGCCCCGCGAAGGCTCCGCTTCCTCCAAGGAAAATCAGAACGGCGGTAACCGTAAGCCACAATAAAGCTCTTCTTATCCCGTTCATTGGCACACCCCTTTCCGAAAGCGAATTTTTCCGGTCAAAAACATGTGCAAAAAACACAAAGGTCCACTCCCCTTACGGGACCGGACCCCGCTCTGAAATGGATTAGGCGCCCTTTCCCCTGGACCACCCCTGATCCTCCCCTTCAAAACTACATTGTGAAAAATATGGCAAAGTTCGAATAAAAGGCAAAAGTCCCGTCATTTTCCGGTGATAAAATACTTTTCAGGCTAGGAAGGTACTTCGTGTTTATGTGTGTCAAAGCACTTCGGGGACATGAACTCCCTAGTGTCAGAGCACTTTGTTGGTCTTTGCCCGGAATAACAAAAAAAACCGCCCTTTGGGCGGCTTCATGATTTCATTTGGCGTCCTGCGTTCTGTGTGCTGCGTCCTGAACTTCAGCTGACAGCTGAAGTTCCTACTCCTTCAACTTCCGGATCACTTCAACGACATCAACGATGTTCTCCGCGCATTGCCGGCACTTTTCCGGTTCGGCAGAACGTTTTTCATTTTCCAGGGCGTTCATACAACAGACGTTGATGAGAAGGTCCTCCAGAAAGGCGACCTGGGTCCTGGTGAAAACGGTCCGGTAGTCGCACAAAGGACAGGTTTCAAGATGTTCAGCGTGAGCGCACATTGTCATTAACTCCAACTGTTTCTTCCCTGCTGTTGAAATGCGAAATTAACCTGGTAAGGCGGTAACCTTCCCAGATTCGGAAAGCATTAAATACCCCATGGGCATCGTCAGCGCTCTGGATGGCGCTTATGGGCAAATGTCAGACTTGAACCGCTGCCTCTTCCTCACAGTCCCTGACTGTCTGGTAGAGAGACGGCCAATTTTTACGCAGGCTTTCGTGAGAGAAAAACTGGGACTGGCACGTTTGGCAGAAGAACCAGTCCTGGTTTTCAAACCGTTTGCTTATGATCTCGGCCTTACAGTTGGGACAGTGGGTCGTCAGTTGCATGCGAAAACTCCTTTCACAGCTCTTTCTTGTGAATCGAAACTGCTAACGTATATATCTATAGCAATTCCCTTGCCTGAACATGCAATCCCTTATATTTCAGTATGTTAGGTAAAAATTGATGACGGAGTGGAAACATTGTTGGGTAAATTTTTACCCATTTTCTGGAGCTACCCCCTATTTGTGGGTGCGCCCTGACGGGCGCACAAAGAAAAAGCCGTCCAACGGACGGCTAAGCGTGTCTTTTCTGGGTACTGGGTACTGACTACTGGCAACTGAAATCTCACGTTCGATATTCACAGTTAATGCGAACGTATTCCTCCGTTAAATCGCACGTCTTCATGGTCGCTCGTCCCTCTCCGTCCCCGATACCAAGGGTGATCTCATATCGGTCCAGCTTCATGACTTTCACCGCCTCGGCCTCATCGTAACCGGGGACGATCTCCCCCCCCTCGAGGACCTTCACCTCGCCGATGAAAAGGGATATCTTTGCCATGTCTACCGCCGCGCCAGAGTACCCGGCAGCAGCAGCGATCCTGCCCCAATTGGGATCAGCCGCGGCGAAGGCCGTTTTTACCAGGAGTGACTCGGCAATGGCCCTGGCAGCCATTTTCGCTTCCCCGTTGTCCGCCGCACCAGTCACTTTGATGTTCACCACCTTCGTGGCACCTTCCCCGTCCCCAACGATCATATCCGCCAGGGTTTCGCAAACCTTGTGAACAGCCTCACCGAACACCGCAAGGTCATCGGCCCTTTTAACCTCCTGACCCTTGCCCGAGGCCATAAGGATCACCGTGTCGTTGGTACTCATATCTCCATCAACAGTGATGGAGTTGAAAGTATCGGCCACCGCATCGGCCAGGACCTGGGAAAGATCGGATTTGCCGACCCCAGCGTCAGTGAGGATGAACGCCAGCATGGTAGCCATGTCGGGGGCGATCATCCCGGACCCCTTGGCCATCCCCACAATGCGGGCCTTCCCGTTTTTAAGGGTAACTTCCTGAACCACGGTTTTCGTCACCGAGTCAGTGGTAAGGATGGCCTGGGAAACCAGCTCCAGGCCCTCCGGGGAAAGCTCCCGGACCAGCGGGTCCAGGGCCGCTTCCATCCTGTCCATGGGAAGCCTTTGTCCAATGACCCCGGTGGAACACGGAAGCACCGATTCTTCCGGAATATCCAGAAGTCTGGCCACCCTCTCCGAAAGCCTCAGCGCATCCGCCCGGCCGCCGGACAGGGTCATGCAGTTGGCGTTCCCGCTGTTGACCAGCACCGCCCGGGCACTGCCCTTCCGGCCGACCCTCTCCCGGCAGATTTCCACAGGGGGAGCGACAACAGCGTTCCGGGTAAACACAGCGGCTGTCGTGGCGTCGCTATCGGCTACGATAAGCCCCAGATCAAGGCGGCCGTTCCCCTTATTCCTGATATCCGCAGATACGGCCCCGGCTGAAAATCCATTAACCTTGAGCATTTTTATTCATCCCCTCCACCCTCTTCAGCTTTCCTGCCTCCAAAGAGAAGGTGCAGCCTGGTCCCGCCACCTTCGGCCAGATCAGCCCAGATGGCACCGTGGTGCCTCTCCATGATGGCTCTTGCGATGGACAACCCCAGCCCGATCCCCTCAGGCTTTTCGGTCAAGATATCGCCCAATTGCCTGAACTTCTCAAAGATCAGGGGAATATCCCTCTCCTTCATGCCTTTGCCATGGTCCCTGACCGTCAACTCCACCCACCCTCGCATCTCTCCCGTAAGTGCCAGGGATTCTCTGCCCACAGCGTAATCAGGAACATGGGGGAGACTGCCGTGCCAGAAAGCGTTGATCTCCACAGAAGAACCCTCCGGTGAAAACTTGACGGCGTTTTCCAGGATGAGTCCCATTGTTCGTTTAAACAACCTCACGTCGCAAATGAACTCGGCATCCTGAACCTCTTCCAGAACCATCGAAACGTTCCTGTCCTTCAACCTGCCGTCAAACTCCTGGACCGTTCCTTCAACAAGGATCTTCGCGGGGTTAGGCTCAAGTTTCCATGGAACCCGCCCTGCCTCAAGACGAAAGAGCTCCAGGATCCTTTCCACAAGATAGTTCAGGTGGTTCGCTGAACCTTCCAGGCGGCCTATGAACTCGGCAAGGCTGTCGGTCTCTCCCTCAAGATCCAGGGTGGGAATAAGACTTGCGAAGCCAATGATGGATGTGAGGGGTGTCTTGAGCTCATGGGACAGGTTGAGGATCAGCTCCGTCTTGTCCTTGTCCAGTCGCACCAGCTCTTCATGAGCATCTCTGAGCGCCTCGGCCTTTTGCTCCAGATCGAGGAAAAGTCTCGCGTTGTCCATGGACATGGCAACCTGGGAGGCCATGGTGTAGAGCAGATCGCGGTCCGATTCCGTGAAAGACTCTCCGTTTATCTTATTGTTGGCGTTGAGAACACCCAGAACGCGGTCACCCCTTACGAGAGGCACACACAGCGCCGATTGTGTCGTGTACTGAGCCTTGAAGGAGGAGGGCCTGAACCTTTCGTCCTTGCTGATGTCGTTGATAAGAAGAGGTTCACCGGTCTGGGCAACATGGCCGGAGATCCCTTTACCCAGGGGGACAGTGACCTTCCCGATAACCTCTTCCGGCAGCCCCATCGCCTCAACAAGCCTGAGGACCTCCCCCTCCATCACCATGAGGGAGGCTGTTTCCACCTTAAGAGTATCCGAGATCGCCGCGATGGTTCTTTTGAACAGGCTCTGGAGAATTTCCTTGCTGGATGCCTCTCCGAGCATCCGGAGAGTGAGAAGTTCCCTGGCCCACCTGTCGGAACGGGCTACGATCTTCTCTTTTTCCGTGGAGATCTCATGGTCGATGACCGCGCTGCTGACCGCAGACAGCAACTGCACGGGTTTGAACGGTTTGGAAAGGAAATCGCTGGCTCCGTTACGGATCATCTCCACCACGTTATCAAAGGATCGCACGCCGCTGACACAGATCACAGGGGTCAGCCTGTCGTGCATGCGCACCTTCTGAAGCAGTTCAATACCTGACATTTCCCCCATCACAATATCGGTAACGATCACCTTAAACCTGTTACCTTTCAGCAGCTCAAGGGCCTGCTCGCCGCTGGTCACTCCCTGAGCCTCGAAACCGCCGTCGGACAGGATGTCAACCATCTGCCGCAGGAAGAACCGGTCGTCGTCCACGACGAGAATGCTGGGTCTGTTGTTGTCGGTTGATTCGGTCATACTTGCTGGCTCACTCACTCGCTTCGCTTGAGATCCATGTTAATCTCAAATCTCAAATCTCAGATCTCAGATCTCAGATTCAACCCAAGGTTCAATATTGATAAAATCGCAAAAAGTCCAATCCGGGACTTTTCGCTCCACGGAAAGGGAAAAGCGTCGTTTTCCCTTTCCTTACAAATCAATGACTTACAGTGAGAGTCATTGATTTGGGCGCCCCGCGCGGGGCGCATTGATGACTTTTTGCAAAGTCATCAATATTAAAAAAGCTATTGTCAGTTTATTACTTTTGATTTTCTCCTGCGTTCTGTGTTCTGCGTTCCAGCTCTCTCCTGGCTACTGACTCCTGGATTCCGGCTCCTGCTCTTAGGCATTTACTCCACAGCACTTCTTGTACTTCTTCCCCGAGCCGCAGGGACACGGTTCGTTCCTGCCCACCTTGCGGCCGTCCCTTTTTACCGTTTGTTGTACCGGTTGCCCCTGCCCCGGAGCCGGCGCCCTGGGCTGGCCCGGGGAGAAGGCATCCTCCACGGGGCCCCTCGTCATGGAGAAGTGCTGCTGTCGCCTCTGGGGGATATTCTCCTCCTCAGCCATCTGGATAAGGAAAAGGATACGGATCGTATCCTCCCTGACCCTGTCCATCATGGCCTCGAACATTGCGTAACCTTCCATTTTGTACTCTGAAAGAGGGTCTTTCTGGCCATATCCCCTCAGCCCGATCCCCTCCCTGAGCTGATCCATGCCGTACAGATGATCCTTCCACTGCCCGTCCAGGACCTGCAGGAAGAAGTTTTTCTCCAGGATCCGCATCGTCTCGGGACCAAACTCAGCCTCCCTGGCCGCGTATTTCTCCCTGGTGAGGGCCAGGAGCCCCTCTTCAAAGGCATCCACATCAGCTTCGAAAGAGCTCATCGTGGGTTTGAAACCGAAAACGGCAAAGAAGCGATCACCCAGCCCATCCAGATCCCATTCGTCGTAGTGAGCCTTGGGGTCGATATGGAACTGGACCATTTCCTCGATCGTCTCCTGGACCAGATCATCGATCCATTCAGACAGATTTTCCGTTCCCAGGATCTCCCTTCTCTGCCCGTAAACCGATTCGCGCTGCATATTCATGACATCGTCGTATTCGAGGATGTGTTTCCTGATGTCGAAGTTGTGGCCCTCGACCCTCTTTTGGGCGTTCTCAATGGCCTTGGAAACCATCCTGTTCTCGATCTCCTGCCCCTCAGTCATCCCCAGCCGCTCCATGAGTCCGGAGATCCGCTCGGAACCGAAAATGCGCATGAGATCGTCTTCCAGGCTCAGAAAAAACCTGGAACTGCCCGGGTCCCCCTGACGACCAGACCGTCCCCGCAGCTGGTTATCGATCCTCCTGCTCTCATGTCGTTCTGTCCCCAGGATATGCAGGCCTCCCGCTTCCAGGACGGAGATGCGCTCCTGGTCGCAAAGTTTCTGCATCTCTTCCAGGACCTTCACGTACTCCTCCGAATCGGTGTCCTTGACTTTGTGCTTTGCAAGAAAGCCCGGGTTGCCTCCCAACACGATATCCGTTCCCCGTCCCGCCATGTTGGTGGCCACGGTTACGGCACCCGCCCTTCCCGCCTGGGCCACAATATCAGCCTCTCGTTCATGGTGCTTGGCGTTGAGGACGTTGTGAGCGATCCCCTCCCTTTTCATCATCCTGGAGAGAAGTTCGGAACTCTCGATGGAGGCGGTGCCCACCAGAACAGGTTGGCCCCGGTGCTGGCAGTCGGCTATCTCGTCAACAACCGCATTGTACTTCTCCTTCACGGTGCGATAAATGAGGTCCGGGTTATCCACGCGGATCATGGGCATGTTGGTAGGGATCACAGCCACATCCAGATTGTAGATGTTCTTGAACTCAGCCGCTTCCGTATCCGCTGTCCCAGTCATACCTGCCAGCTTGTCATACATGCGGAAGTAGTTCTGGAAGGTGATGGACGCAAGGGTCTGGTTTTCGCTCTCGATCTTGACCCCCTCTTTAGCTTCCAAAGCCTGATGCAGCCCATCGCTGTAACGTCTTCCAGGCATGAGACGACCGGTAAATTCGTCCACGATGAGCACCTGGTTGTCCTTGACGACATAATCCACATCCCTTTTGAAAAGAGCGTGGGCCTTTAACGCCTGTTGAACGTGGTGATTGATCTCGATAGTTGCCGGATCATAGAGGTTATCGACGCCCAGAAGCTTTTCTACGCGCTCAACACCTTCTTCGGTGAGAACAACGCTCCTGGCCTTCTCGTCCTTTGTAAAGTGAATCTCCTCCTTCAGGCGGGGCATGATGGTGTTAATATTGTAGTACTTGTCAGTGGAGTCCTCCGCCAGACCGGATATGATGAGAGGGGTACGGGCTTCATCCACCAGGATACTATCGACCTCGTCCACGATGGCATAGACCAGATCCCTCTGGACATAATCCTCCAGGGAGAATTTCATATTGTCCCTGAGATAATCGAAGCCGAACTCGTTGTTTGTCCCGTAGATCACATCGGCCCCGTAAGCCTTTTTTCTCTCCAGGTCTCCCATGTCGTGCTGAATAACACCAACTTCCAGGCCGAGGAATCTATAGATAGTCCCCATCCATTCGGAATCCCTGCCAGCCAGATAGTCGTTCACTGTCACCACGTGAACACCGGCCCCTGTAAGGGCGTTGAGATATACCGGAAGAGTAGCAACAAGGGTCTTTCCCTCCCCGGTTTTCATCTCGGCGATCTTTCCCTGGTGAAGAATTACCCCGCCCACGATCTGAACGTCGAAATGCCTCATACCCAGAAGCCTTACGGATGCCTCCCTTACCACAGCGAAAGCCTCCGGAAGCAGGTCGTCCAGCGTTTCTCCCTGCTTCAGGCGTTCCTTGAACTGACCTGTTTTTCCTTTCAGGGCAGCATCATCCAGGGCCTGCATGGAAGGTTCCAGGCTGTTTACACTCTCCACAATGGGAACGATCCGTTTAAGCTCCCTTTCGTTTGTAGTACCGAATATTTTTTGAGCGATAAGTTTGATCATTGATGGGGTTCCTGCGAGTTTGAACTCAGCTTTGAGTTTCAGGTTTCGGGTTTCGGGTTAAGAACATTTCTTCAATACCGATCGACTTGGCGCCAATCGCGTAAGTTAACATCTGTTTCCTGTGTTGCAAACAAAAACCGGGAGCAACCTCATAGAAAACGGCCCCGGTGGCATCACCCCCGGGGCCGTTGGAAAAGTCTTTTTTCAGCTTTGCCCGACTCAGTTCAGTATGTATCTGGACGGGTTGACTGACACTCCGTTTACAGCCACTTCATAGTGAACGTGGGGACCGGTGCTCCTCCCCGTACTGCCGATACGGGCGATCACATCACCCCTCTTGACCTTCTGTCCCAATTTGGCATCAAGAGAGGAACAGTGGCCGAACCTGGTGGTTATTCCATAACCGTGGTCGAGGATGACCATGTTGCCAAAACCGCCCTCGCGGCCGGCAAATACGACGAGACCGTCAGCGGGTGCGATAATAGGCGTACCACTTCTTGTGGCAATATCGAGCCCCTTGTGCAATTCACGCCTGCCGGTAAAGGGAGAGGAACGGTAGCCGAAAATAGAGGTCAACCATCCTTTGACCGGCCAGATAGAGGGTGTTGAAGCGAGGAGTGACTTCTGATCTTCCAGATACTCCACAAGTTCCTGGAAGCTTCTCTCCTGGATACTGACCTCTGTCTTGAAACGGTCCATGCTCCTGTTCATGCTGCTGATGATGGTCTGGTCCTGGAAGGAAAGTTCTCCCTCCAGAGGGTTGAACGGTTCCGGGTTCTCACCGCCAATACCCATGATCTGCTCGGGGTAGACCACACCGTCCAGATCAGCCATGACCCTCAGCTTCATATCGAACTGCCTGAGCCTGGTCATTTCTCCCTGGAGATCATCAAAGGATTTGGCGAAAGTGACCAGCTGCTGCTGCTGCTGGCGTGCCTCCAGGCGCAGCCTGTCAAGTTCAGCCACCATCTTCTTGACACCGTAATAGTCAGTAACCAGATATCCCAAGCCAAGGGAAAAGATAGCGAGGATCACTATAAATCCCCTGACCATGGATCTGGGAACCCTGTATTTCCTTACCCGCGTAGTCTCATCGGGCAGGATCATGATCGTATATTTCTTTTTATTCACGATACAAACTCTCCCCGTGGAAGCTGGTTCGCTCCCCTATTGTTGTCAATAAATTTTTGAAAAAACTAACATATCCGATTGGCAATTGCAAGATACCTTCATTATGCCGGAAACCGGGTAATTAACAATCCCATTTCCAGGGATCATAAAAAATCTTTTAAACATACAGGGACAGTGGCCTTGATCTGCAGCTCTTTTCTGCTTTCCATTTAACTGCCCGAGACAATGACCGATTCGAACAGCAGAGTCGGTGAGCCCAGAGACCCGTAAAAGGAAAGGTCATCTCCGACACCTGCAAGGGAGGCCATCAGATCGAACAGATTCCCGCTCACCGTGCCGTTCCTGAAAGGCCGTACAGGTTCCCCATCATGAAGGATATAGCCAGCAGCGCCAAGGGAAAAATCCCCGGAGACGCTGTCCATCGTGTGAGCACCCAGCAGGCTATTGAACTTCACCGAGAGGCCCGGAGGCACCATCGAATCAATAGAACGGGTTCCCTTCTGGATATAGAGGTTGGAAGGTCCCGGCACAGGAGCGCCGGTTAGGGCTCCTCTGGAAGCGTTTCCCGTGGGCTCTTCAGACCACCTTGCCGCCGTCTTGAGGGTGTGCATACAGCCAGTAACGACACCGCTGTCCACAAGTTTTCTCGGCACAGGAGGCACTCTCTCGTCGTCAAAGGGCACCGAACCTGTCCTCCAGGGTATGGTTCCATCGTCAACAATGGTGAGAACTTCCGAAAAAAGCCTTTCCCCTCTTTTATCGACCAATCGGGACCGACCCTTTTGCATCTCCTCGGCAGAAAAAGAAGAGATCAGGGCCCCGAGGAGATCAAGAGCGACCTTGGGGGGGAACAGGGCCGGGTAGGTCCCCGTTTCTGGCGGCAACCCGCCCAACAGCTGTACCGCTTCGGCAGCAGCGTTCTGCCCCACTTGTCCGGGTGCCAGGTCGGCAAGCCTCCTGGACACCATGAAATCGTGCCCCGATTGGGATTCTTCCCCCTCCCTGGCCACCGCCTGCACGGACAGGGAAAAGATGGAATCCTCATAAAACCAGACACGCCCTCCCGAGGCGATGGCGGTGCCCTTGCGCTGCTCCTGGTAGGCAGGTTTGTGGGCCTGTTCGACGCGGTCATCGGTATCCATGACCGCCGCCTCTGCTTCCGAGGCGAGGAGGAGCTTGTCCTGGAAGGACATTTCAACCCCCCCGGCGTCGTAAAGGCCCTCTGTCGACCCTATTTCCCCTGAGCTGGAGAAGCGGTTCTCCTCCACTGGGGGCAAAAGACGGGCGGCGTCAATGGCATCCCGGGCCAGGTCAGCATAACCTGCCTCATCGGGAGCTGTAGTGAAGGCGAACCCCTGCCGCTTACCGTCAAGCAAAACCCTAAGGGCAGCTGAGGTCTCTTCGCTGCGCCTTACTCCCTCAGGTTTGCCTTCCTTTACCTCAATACGCAGGGAGTGGCTTCGGCGGACCATACACTCCGCTTCATCGGCGCCGTTCCTGCGGGCTGTTTCTTCTATTTGGGAGGCTATTTTTTCAATATCATGATTATACATTCAGAAAAGCTCCATGATCATGGCATCCTCATCGCAATTGGGAAACTGTGGGCACTTAAGGCAGTCCCTCCAAACCTTTTGGGGGAGAGACTCCTTGGGAACCTTTGAGAAACCTACCCCTTCGAAGAACCCGGGTCTGTAAGTCAGGGCGTATATACGGGCGATGCCCAGGGACCTTGCTTCCTCAATGCATGCGTTAACAAGGGTCTTTCCTATACCCTTTCCCTGCAGTTCCGGTGCCACGGCAAGGGATCTCACCTCGGCAAGATCCTCCCAGTTGATGTGGAGGGCTGAGCATCCTACTACCCTACCGTCCCCACCGTCCTGTTCGACCACGAAGAAGTCCCGTAGCCCCTCGTAAAGTTCGCTGCGGGACCGGCCCAGCATCTCGCCCCGGGTAGCAAAGGAGTTCACCAGGGTGTGGATCACGGGGACATCCCCCATCCTCGCCTTCCTTAAATTCATCTTATTTTCAGCCACGAGCCCCCTCCAAAAGTTCCCTCGCCGATCTGACGATCCCCGAGGACACCTCAATTCCACCCATCATCCGGGCCAGTTCGTCCACCCGCTCATCATCGTCCAGATACCGCGTCCTGACCACCGTCCTGCCTCTTTCCTCGGATTTTTCTACCACGATGTGGTGATGGGCGCAGGCTGCCACAGGAGCCAGGTGCGTAATACAAAGGACCTGGTGGTGGCTGGCAATGTTCTGCAGCTTGCGGCCGAGAACAGCCGCCACTCTGCCCCCGATGCCGGCATCAACCTCATCGAAGACCAGTGTCCCCACCCCGTCAGCTCCGGCGAGGATCTTTTTTAAGGCCAGCATCACCCTTGACAACTCCCCCCCTGACGCGATCTTCCTCAGAGGCATCAGAGGTTCTCCAGGGTTGGGAGAAATGAGAAACTCGGCCTCATCGATCCCCGTTTCGCTCATATCATTTTCCTGAAAAGCGACCGAGAACCTTACCTTCTCCATGGCGAGATCCTGCAGCTCCGTCTTGACCGAGCTTTCCAGCAATAGAGCCTTTTTTTTCCTGTCCTGGCTCAGGCCAAAAGCCAGCTTCCCGGCACGGGCTGCCAGATCCAGCTCCCGGGATTGCAACGTCTCGAGATCAGTGTCTCCCTCCTCGATGAGAGCAAGCTCCTGTCTCGCCTCTTCCAGGGTCCCCAGGACCTCTTTCATGGAGGGACCGTATTTTTTCCTGAGGGTCGAGATAACAGCCAGGCGTTCATGGATCTCCTGGAGACGGTGAGGGTCGGCCTGGACCGCTCCCGTGTAGTCCCTCAGAAAATGCCCGGCCTCCTCCAGCTGTGCCCCTGCACCTTCGATCAATTCCACAACTTCACGCAGCCTGCCGTCTGTCTCCATCATCTGTTTCAGATTTCCGGCAGAACCGCGAACCGTTTCCACGACGGAACCCTCACCCTGATAAAGCTCCTCCAGAGCAGTAGAGGCTGTATGCAGCAATTTTTCAGCAGCCCCCAGGATGCCTTCCTCCTCACAAAGTCTCTCCTCTTCATCCGGATCCAGTTCCGCGGATTGGAGTTCTTTAGTAACGTAACGCAGGTAATCCAACCTGGCCAGACGGTCCTTTTTGTCCCTTTCTATGGTGTCGAGTCGTTCCCTGGTCTTCACAAGCTCCCGAAAAACCAGGGAAAACTCCTGCTTCTTGTTTTCAAGGGAGGCAAAGGAATCCAGAGCCTGCAGATGAACAGCGGTTTTGAGCAAAGATTGGTGCTCATGCTGGCCGTGCAGGTCCACCATGTGATCCCCCATCTCTTTGAGATGAGGGATCGTGATCATCGTGCCGTTGACCGAAGCCCGTCCTCGCCCCTCCCTGCGGATCTCCCGGAGGATCATTATCTCGTCGTCCACGCAGCTGATCCCTTCAGGGAGGTTGGCTCCAGGGTCCCGGAAGACCGCCTGTACACTGGCAGAATCTTCCCCGGACCTCACTACGGACCCATACACCTTTTCACCAAGGACGGCCTGAAGGGCATCGACGATGATCGACTTCCCGGCCCCGGTCTCACCCGTGAGTACGGTCAACCCGGGATTGAAGGGCAAAGCCAGTTCGTCGATGATGGCGAAACCTTTTATTGAAAGAAATTCGAGCAATGTGTTCCTCTTTACTCCAAATTCATTTAGTCCACCAATGGTGAAAAGTGAACCGTGAACCGTGAATAGACAAAACCAACAGCTACAATGTTTTCACCCTTTTACCTTTTACCGTTCACTGTTCACCGTTCACCGTTCACACATCGATACTTTTTCACTCGGACAAACATCATCGATGTCCCCAATGCAGCTTCGCACCCAGAACATCATAGAAGTTTCTGACCCCGGTCCGGATAAGGTTGACCTTCTGGTCCGAAGCCCTGACTCGGACGCAATCCCCCTGCTTGAGTCTTGTCCCCTCCTGCCCGTCGAGGGTGAGAAACACCGCACCGGAATCGCTGAGCAGACACAACGCCACTCTGGATCGGCCAGAAATTACCAGAGGGCGGTTGGTCAGGGTGTGAGGACAAATGGGAGAGATCACGAACGCATCCAGTGTGGGTTCTATGATCGGTCCTCCTGCCGCCAGAGAATAGGCTGTCGATCCGGTCGGAGTGCTGATAATGAGGCCGTCCGCCTGATAGTTCGTCACCTTATGGCCGTCAACAAATGTCTCCAGATCGATGATCCTGGCTAACGCGCCTTTGTTGATGACCACATCGTTCAGGACCTGGTATTGGCCGATCTGCTCACCTGCACGATGAAGGGATGCCTCGAGGCGGACCCTGGACTCAATGGTATACTCCCCCTCCAGAACTCTTTCGAGGGCCTCGAAAAGCTCATCCAGTCCAAGTTCAGTGAGAAAACCAAGGGACCCAAGGTTGATCCCGAGGATGGGCTCGTTCGTTCCTTCCAGTAGCCGGGCGGCGGAAAGAAGAGTGCCGTCTCCCCCGAGGACAAGAACCATATCAACCCCGTCCGAAACATGCTCTCTCGGGACAGCGATGGAATCTCCATCGGCCAACCCCCTGTAATCCTCCTGAATGCGAACCTTCACCCCGCGGCCGGTGAGCCAAGGAACGAGCTTCCCCATGACTTCGTCAGCGTGGACACTGGTGGTTTTCGTTATGATCCCGATCTCCTTCATTTCAGGCATGGGAAGCTCCCTTAACCAAAAAACAACAGTTTCGGAGTTTCGGAGTTTCGGTGTGTCGGAGTATCGATGAAATAAATTTTAATACTAACATGTTTTCACCCCGTTGCCTCATACTCTCAAATCGCCCTTTACACCGTGTCCTCGCGTCTCCGTGTCCGGTTATTCCCCGTTACCCCCATACTCCCTTACTCCCCCGCTAACCCTCCCCTTGCCAGATCAGATAGGCAAGAAATTCCACATTCCCCTTGGGGCCCTTAATGGGTGACTCCATACTGCCCCTGGAGGTAAACCCCTCTCCGGCAGCCGCCTCGAGAACATCGTGAACAACTTCCTTGTGAACCATCGGATCTCTTACGACCCCCCCCTTCCCTACCTTCTCTCTGCCTGCCTCGAACTGAGGTTTGATAAGCACCACGACCCGAGCCCCCGCCTTCAGGAAAATCCCCAGTCGGGGCAGGATAAGCCGGAGGGAAATAAATGAAACGTCCGCTACCGCCATGTCCAGGCCGTGGGGAAGCGCTTCATCGTCGATATTCCTGAAGTTTGTCCTTTCCAGGACAGTGACCCTGTCATCGTTTCTCAGCTTCCAGTCCAGCTGCCCATAGCCAACGTCAACAGCGAAAACCTCAGCTGCGCCGGCCTTCAGGAGACAGTCAGTAAATCCACCGGTGGACGCTCCCACATCGAGGCACCTGGCTCCGGTGGGGTCGATCCCGAAATGCGCAAGGGCAGCGTGAAGCTTCAGCCCTCCCCGGCTGACATAGGGAAGCGTCTCTCTGACGGTAAGGGAAACATCGGGGTCCAGACGGGTACCCGCCTTTTCGATCCTTGATTCCTTCGAATAGACACGGCCGGAGAGAATGAGCGCCTGGGCCCGGGTTCTCGTTTCCGCCAGCCCCCTTTCAACCAGGAGGAGATCAGCTCTTTTGGATTTCGCCACCGGAAAGAACTTCCTTCACAGTTGCGCCGATCCCGTCGGCATCGATCTTAAGCTCCGATCTCAACTCCTTGAGAGTGGCCTGCTCCAGGAAAGAATCCGGCAAACCAAGGCGGTGGATAGTGAAAGTTTCACCATTGTCAGATGCCGCTTCAATAACAGCAGACCCGAAACCGCCCTGGAGCACATTCTCCTCTACAGTCAGTGTTACACGGCATTCTCTGGCCCACTGGAATATCAGATCGGAATCCAGGGGTTTGATGAACCTGGCATCGATGACCGCAACCGATATTCTTTCGGCCTCCAGAGCCTCTGCAGCCGCCATGCATGGATGAACCGTTGACCCCACACCCACCAGAAGGACATCGGCTCCTTCACGGAGAAGTTCCCCCGTACCGACCTCCCACGGTGCAGGCTCGGGAATAGTCACCCCTTCGCCTGTTCCCCGCGGGTAGCGGAACGCTGATGGTCCGTCCAGGGACAGGGAGGTCGCAAGAGCCTGAACGAGAGCTGCCTCGTCTCGCGGAGCCATGAAGGTCAGGTTGGGTATGTGCCTCAGATAGGACAGGTCGAAGGTTCCGTGGTGAGTCGGTCCGTCCTCTCCCACCAATCCGCCCCGGTCCATGGCAAAAATAACAGGCAGATCCTGGAGACAGACGTCGTGAACGATCTGATCGTAGGCTCTCTGGAGGAAGGTGCTGTAGATAGCCACTACAGGCCTGAAACCCCTCGTGGCAAGACCTGCGGCAAAGGTGACCCCGTGCTGTTCGGCGATACCTACGTCGTAGAACCGGTCGGGAAACTCTCTGGCGAAGAGGTCAAGGCCCGTGCCTTCCGGCATTGCCGCCGTAATGGCTATTATCCTGTCGTCCCTTCCGGCTGCCTGGACGAGAGCCTTGGAGAACACACTGGTGTAGGACGGGGGGCCGTCATTCTTGAAGGCCAAACCTGTTTCGAGATCGAAAGGCCCGATTCCGTGAAAGGCCATGGGGTTTTTTTCCGCCAGTTCATAACCCTTGCCCTTTTCCGTTTCCACATGGACCAACACTGGACCATCCATCCGTCTTGCGTTTGTCAGCGCCTCGATGAGGCGGTCCAGCCTGTGCCCCTTTATGGGACCGATATATTCATACCCCAGCTCTTCGAATACCATGCCGGGATAAATGAGGGCCTTGAATGCATCCTCCGCCCTTTGAGCAATGTGGAGAAAATGCTCTCCCACCCTGGGGATGCTCTTCAGAAAGTTCTCTGTCACCTTTTTGACCCTGTTCACAGGATTTCCAGTGAGCATACGGGACAGGTAGGAGGACATAGCTCCCACGTTGGGGGCTATGGACATCTCATTGTCATTGAGGATCACCACCAGTTTATTTCCCAGTTCCCCGCCCTGGTTGAGGCCCTCCAGAGCCAGACCGGCCGTCATGCTCCCGTCACCGATGACGGCCACTACTTTACCCTCCTCGCCCTGGTGTCTCATCGCCTCCGCTACACCGAGAGCTGCCGAAATGGAGGTGCCGCTGTGCCCGACATCGAAAACATCGTAAAGGCTTTCTTTCCTCTTGGGAAAACCGCTGATGCCGCCTTTTGTGCGCAGGGTGGTGAACCTGTCCCTTCGACCCGTGAGGAGCTTGTGGGTGTACGCCTGGTGCCCCACATCCCAGATGACCTTGTCCTGGGGCATCCGGAAGACGTGATGAAGAGCCAGGGTCAGTTCCACAGCCCCGAGGTTCGATGCCAGGTGACCGCCGTTGGTGGAGACCACATCGAGGATAACTGTACGCACCTCGGCTGCCAGCTGTTCAAGCTGCTTGACATCCAGGCCCCATAGATCGGCAGGGGAGTTTATGGTGGGAAGAATAGGGTTTATTTCCAAAACCTTGCCGCTCAAACCTTACAACCTCCTGAGAAGGACATAATCCGCGATCTCGGCCAACCGGCCCGTAGAGTCAACATCGTCCATCACAGTCTTTGCATCATCCACCAGCTTAATAGCCCTTTCGCGGGCCCCCTCAAGCCCGAAGATGCCGGGGTAGGTGATCTTCCCCCTTTCGGCATCGCTTCCCTGATCCTTGCCCATCTCCTCAGTGGTGGCGGTCACGTCCAGGATGTCATCCACAACCTGAAAGGCCAATCCCACCTTTTCCCCGAAGCTTGCCAGGGCCCTTAACGTTCTCTCATCAGCATTGGCGGCAAGCCCGCCCAGGAGCAGGGAACACCGGATCAAGGCACCCGTTTTGTGGGTGTGAATGTACTCGAGGAGGGGAAGGTCGGGCTCTGTCCCCTCACTGTCCATGTCCACCTGCTGTCCGCCCACCATGCCTCTCCAGCCAGCGGCACGTGCGAGTTCCTGTACCATGCGCAGCCGCAGGTAAGCTTCTATCCCTTCACCTTCCCCCTTATTCTCAACTGACAGCAGGTCGAAAGCCATGGTAAGGAGAGCATCTCCGGCCAGTATGGCGGTCCCTTCATCGAAAGCCCTGTGACAGGTGGGGCGTCCCCGGCGGAAATCATCATCATCCATGGCCGGCAGGTCATCGTGGATCAAAGAATAAGTGTGCACCAGCTCCACTGCGCAGGCCGGCTGCAAGGCGTCATCATCTTTCCCGCCCGCGGCCGCGGCTGCGGCAAGCACCAGGATGGGACGAATGCGTTTTCCCCCGGCAAAAAGGCTATGCCGCATGGCCGACACAAGACGTGCCGGATGGGACCCCTCCCGGGGCATCAGTGCATTGAGGGCCTGGTCCACCTTTTCCCTGGATTCGTCCAGGTATCCGGCCGTACTCACTTGTCCTCTTCCTCCTCGAAGGGTTCGGTCACCAAACTGCCCGACATATCCCTGGTCAGAACTTCCACCTTGCGTTCTGCCTCCTCAAGGATATGGGTGAGTTTCTTGAGGATATTGGTACCCTCTTCAAAAAGTACGAGAGAATCTTCAAGAGGGGTTTCACCCGATTCGAGTTTCGCCACGATCTCTTCAAGATCTGTCAGCCTTTTTTCGAACTTTTTGTCATCCTTACCCGAACTCACCAATATCAACCTCTCTGGAAATGGATTGTTGTCTGAAGATGAAGAACAGTAACGGTATCATGAAACAACGTCAACGGGGAAGCAGGACTGTGTCAAAATCAGGAGTCAGGAGCCAGGAGTCAGGAGCCGGAATCTAGGAGCCAGAATTGATTTCCTGCTCTGAAAAGTTCACCCTCCTGAACCTTCTACAAGCACCTGTACCTCAGAGTAGAGGGGATTTATTCGCCTGACTCTGCGGCAAGTTCGCGCAACCGGGCTATTCTGTTTTCCGGCGCCGGGTGGGTGGACAGGAATTCGGGTCCGCCCCCGTCCAGTCCTTTCTCCTCAACCCGTGACAGAAAGGCGATCATGGGCCTGACACCGTGTTCTGTATCAACCATCCATCGGAAAGCCGTGTCGTCCGCTTCCTGTTCAAACCCCCTGGAATAGGTGGATTTCAGAAGCAGGGCCGGGAGCGCTCCTGCCGCCGACGTGATTGAGATCACGTCCCCCACGGTCACTGAAATCAGCATAAACACCCCGGCACTTTGAAGAACGGTCCGCACAGCGTGGCGCTTCTGGAGATGTGCCAGTTCATGGGCAACAACACCCAGGATCTCTCCATCGCTCTGGACAAAAAAGACCAGTTCATCGGTTAAAACCACGGTGTCCCCTGGCAGGGCGAAGGCGTTGGGACCGAAGGGGCTTTTCCTGAATTCAAAAGCACGGGGCTCGGGTGCGCCGGTTTGGTGAACGAACTCTTCCACCATGGCCCGGATATGTTCCTGTTTTTCTTCGGCAAGCTCCGTGGGCTTAAAAAAGTGACGGTCGGCGGTCTCCAGGACTCCTTTTCCCATTGCCTGGTTCGCATTTTCCGGCATGGAAAATGCCGCCACCCGGGCCAGGTAGGGGATCCCCCAGACTGAGAAACATACGACCATAACAATAGTGACCCCCACCGCGACGGCAGCCAGCTTCCAGTGACTTTCCAGCCAATGGACGAACCTGAACCCCCCCGTGCCTCCCCGTAATTTTTCCAGGGCAGCGAACGCCTGCCGATCCTCCGTATCCAGGCGGCCTCCCCCTGGCGCATAGAGTGTACGACGGGTGTTTCCAAGTGCCGGTTCTATTGTGCAGTTTCCGAGGTCGATATCCAGATGCAGGGTCTCACCCCGCACCCTCAACGACCCACCCGTCAGGCTCACTGTCACCTCGTGAGCCCTGGAACTCTTACCGTCAAAGTATGTGCCAGTAAAGGTGATCACCATCCGGGCAAGGTAACATGAAATATACCGGAGGTACAAAAAACAGAATGCAGAATGTAGAATGTAGAAAGAGATCATTTCATCTCGTTTAGTTGTCAGGGTCAGTAGGCGATTTTCTTCTACGTTCTCGATTCTACGTTCTACATTCTGCCCATCTCTTGACATCCACGTATCTTACGCATATTCTTCCCCTTCAAATTGGATTTTGCGGCAATGAAGGGGACAGTACCTGTTCCGACCCAGGTTCCCAGCGATCCGGGGGCGGTGAAAGCCCGGAAACCGGTGGGACAGAGAAGATCACCCCTGAGCCGTCACGCCGAAAGTTTGATGTAGGCGTGACCGGGTGCGCCCGTTACAGCGCCAGAGGGGTCCGGCCGCACTGACAGTGTGCCCGGGCAACCGGGGTGGTACCGCGGAATAATCCGTCCCTGGAGGGGCGGATTTTTATTTCTGGACGCAGGACGCAGGACGCAGGACGCAGGACGCAGGACGCAGGACGCAGGACGCAGGACGCAGGACGCAGGACGCAGAAAAGACAAAACCATATACTGACAGCTGTCAACTGGACATTCTTGGATTTTGGACCCTGGATTTTAAATTCAATCTGAAATCTGGGATATGAGATCTGAGATTGTGAGTTAATAATGACCGACGAGAAAAAGAGTTACAAAGACACCCTCAACCTGCCCAAGACGGAGTTTCCCATGCGGGGCAACCTTCAGGTCAAGGAACCTGAGAGGCTGGGCAGGTGGAAGGAACTGGACCTCTACAAAAAGATACTGGCCGACAGAGTAAATTCTCCCGTCTATACCCTCCACGACGGACCACCCTACGCCAACGGCAACATCCACATGGGAACGGCCCTCAACAAGATCCTCAAGGATTTTGTGGTCAAATCCAAGTGGATGTCAGGCATGTATTCCCACTATGTTCCCGGCTGGGACTGCCACGGTCTGCCCATCGAGCACAAAGTGGATTCCGAGCTAAAAGCCAGGGAAAAGGGCCTCTCGGCCGTTGAGATAAGGCGTGCTTGCAGGGAATATGCCCATAAATACGTCGACATACAGCGGGAAGAGTTCAAACGTCTTGGTGTCTTCGGTGACTGGGAAAACCCCTACCTCACCATGGCCCACCACTACGAAGCCAGGATCACGAGGGAGTTTGGCAGCTTCATCGAAAAGGGCCTCGTTTACAAACGCAAGAAACCGGTGCACTGGTGCTCTACCTGTAGTACAGCCCTGGCTGAAGCGGAAGTGGAGCACCACGACCATACCTCTCCAAGCATCTACGTTAAATTTCCTTTCATAGACGACCCATCCGGGCTGATCCCGGAACTTGCCGGTATACAGACAGAGGTTGTCATCTGGACGACAACGCCCTGGACCATCCCGGCCAACCTCGCCATCGCTTTTCACCCTGATCTCACCTACGTAGCCATTTGTGTGAACGATAAAGCTCTCATCGTAGCCGAGGAGTTGGCGGCGAGCGTCGCCGAGGCCGCGGGGCTTGAGCACACTGAACCCATTGCCCGCTTCCAGGGCCGTATCCTGGAAGGGCTCAAGACCAGACACCCCCTGTATGACAGGGAGTCGATCATTGTTCTGGCGGACTATGTCACCCTCGAGGCGGGAACAGGTTGTGTCCATACGGCTCCCGGGCACGGACAGGACGACTACGAAACAGGGCTGAGATACGACCTGGAGGTATACGCTCCGGTTGACGATAATGGCCGGTTCACCCAGGAAGTGGAATTCTTCGCTGGCACACCGGTGTTCGATGCCAACAAGGATGTGATCCGGAAGCTCGAGGAGACAGGTGCCCTGCTGGCTGCATCGACCATCAAGCACACCTACCCTCACTGTTGGCGCTGTCAATCACCTATCATTTTCCGTGCGACGGAACAGTGGTTCATCTCTATGGATCAGGGGGATCTCAGAACAAAGGCTCTGGAGGAGATCAACAACGTTTCCTGGATCCCGGAGTGGGGACAGCAGCGTCTTTACTTCATGATCGAGAACCGCCCGGATTGGTGTATTTCCAGGCAGCGGTCCTGGGGATCGCCTGTCACCATATTCTACTGCGAATCTTGCGAAGAGACCCTCATGAGCAAGGATATCTGCAACCATGTGGCCGACCTCATGGAAAAGAGCGGGGCCGACATCTGGTACTCCGGGGAAACTATCGACCTGCTGCCTCCCGGTACTCAATGCCCCTCTTGCCAGGGCACATCCTTCCGCAAGGATATGAACATTCTGGACGTGTGGTTTGACTCAGGAGTAAGCCACGCAGCAGTGCTCGAGGATCGCGATGACCTGACCTGGCCGAGCAATATGTACCTCGAGGGGTCCGACCAGCACCGGGGGTGGTTCCACAGTTCTCTTCTCGCCTCTGTCGGGACCAGGGGGAAAGCTCCCTTCAAAGAGGTCCTGACCCACGGTTACGTTGTGGACGGCAACGGACGGAAAATGTCCAAATCCATGGGCAACGTCATCTCACCCCAGGACATCGCAGACAAAAGCGGCGCGGAGATCATCCGCCTGTGGGTCGCAGCTGAAGATTACAGGGACGATATCAGGATCTCCCAGGAGATCCTTCAGCGCCTGTCAGAGGCTTACAGACGCATTCGTAACACATGCCGGTATTTATTGGGGAACCTGGAAGGCTTCGACCCGGAAAAAGACACGGTCCCCTTCGAAGATATGGAGGAAATGGACCGCTGGGCCATGCTGCGACTCTCCCAGGTTACCAGACGGATCCTGGGAGCCTACGACAAATACCAGTACCACACGGTATTCCACACACTGCACAACTTCTGCGTTGTGGATCTTTCCAACTTCTACCTCGACGTGCTCAAGGACAGGATGTACGCTTCGGTTCAGGGAGGACAACTGCGTCGTTCGGCCCAGACAGTGTTTTTCCATCTCACAGAAGGCATCGTGAAGCTCATGGCACCGATCCTCTCCTTTACCGCCGAAGAGGTTTGGGAATACCTGCCGGGCATTCGTCCTGAAAGTGTCTTCCTTTCGCGGTTCCCCACTCCCCAGGACAAGTGGGAAGACCCCGCTCTGGAGAATCGGTACCTGGAACTTCTCCGGATCAGGGATGTGGCCACCAAGGCCCTGGAGGAGATGAGACAGACCAAGAAAATAGGCAACTCCCTCGAGGCAGAGGTGACAATTCACTGTGTGAAGCCTGAGACAGTGGATTTTCTCCTCTCCTTTGGACCGGCCCTGGCAGACCTCTTCATTGTTTCCAAAACTGTGGTTAATCTAACGGAGGTTCTCCCCGAGGGGTCCATCCAGGATGAACGCACCCAGGGCGTAGGGGTCCAGGTGGCGAGAACCTCCTGGGCAAAATGCGAGCGATGCTGGAAGTTCACAGCGGATGTGGGAGATTCTCAGGATCACCCGACGATCTGCGGGCGATGTACCCAGGTATTGGAGCAGGGATGATCCGGGACACCATCCTTTTCATAACGATTATCACGGCTGACCGGATAACCAAGGTGATCGTTCCCTATTTCATGGACCTGAACCAATCCATACCGGTGATCCCCAACCTGTTCAACTTTACCTACGTAAAGAACACCGGCGGCGCCTTTGGGATACTGGCCTCCTGGGACAGTCCCATGCGAAGAGGCTTTTTCATCATTGCATCTTTAGCTGCCATCGTGCTGTTATGGTTCCTGTACAGACAGGCCGCTTCAAGCTCTTCCCGGATGCTCAGGATCTCTCTGGTATCCATCGGAGGGGGAGCCTTCGGTAACCTTTATGACAGAGCTGTATCCGGTGGGGTGGTGGACTTTCTGGACCTTTACGTAGGCAGCTACCACTGGCCAGCCTTCAACATCGCCGACTCTGCCATCAGCCTGGGAGCGGTACTTCTGGCCTACTGCTATTTCACCGGAGAGGCCCAAATGCTTGACGGCAGACAGGATCCTGATGTTTCCTGAACTTCTTTCGATAGGACCGCTGACTATCCACACCTATGGACTGATGGTCGCCCTTGGCATCCTGGCAGGCGTCGGGCTCGCCGAATACCTGCATCGCAGTTCCGGAGGCGAACCGGGCCGTGTCGTTGACATGGCGCTCATCGTCGTCATATGCGGTCTCATCGGCGCCAGGATCCTCTTCATCCTCATAAACTTCGGATATTACGCCTCAAACCCCATGGAAACCATTATGGTGTGGAAAGGGGGGCTGGTCTTCTACGGCGGCCTGCTGGGCGGAATACTGGCCCTTCTGGGATGTATCAGGTTTTACCGTCTGCCCCTCTGGCCTATGCTGGACATCGGTGCCGCCGCCATTGCCCTGGGGCACGCCATGGGCAGATTGGGCTGCTTTACAGCCGGGTGCTGTTATGGACGACTTTCGGACCTTCCATGGGCAGTGACCTTTACCGATCCAAGGTGCCTGGCGGTGGAGGTTCTGAACCTCCCCGTCCATCCAACCCAGCTCTATTCCTTCTTCTTCCTCATGGGGCTGACCGTGTTCCTCGTCTGGCTTCATCCCAGGAAAAAGTTCCCCGGTCAGGGCGCTGCTGCGTACCTCATCCTTTACGGTCTTTTCCGTTTCAGTGTGGAGTTTCTCCGGTCTGACCCCAGGGGAACCTGGTCCTTCATGAACACCACCCTCGCCACGAGCCAGTGGATCAGCCTGGTATCTGTTTTTACCGGCGTGCTTATCTACATACTTTTATCTAGCCAGCTAAAACAAAGAAAAGCCTCCGTATAACCTATTGGAGGCTTTTCGTATCGGTGTGTCGGTGTATCGGCGTATCGGAGAGTTGGTTTTCGGCAATATAGTTGAAATCTTCTCGCCAACTTCTTCTGTCCCCGTTCACAGAATCGCCGTTTCCTAATGCTTTTTGCGTTTTTTTCTCCGTTACCCCGACACCCCCATACTCCAATACCTGTCGACTTTAAATAGCGGAAGGGGGAGCCGCTTGCGCGACCCCCCCTCCCGTCCCTGAGACGGCCAGGAAACTATTGTAATGGTCGCGACAGTCCGTGCGGGACTCTCGCTCTACGGAAACCGAAAAGCGTGGTTTCCGGTTTCCTCACGGATCAATGAGATCCCTTTCAATCATTGATCCGGGCGCCTTTCCCGGGCGCGGTGACGATACCCCTTAACTATCGAAGTACAGTGCGAACTCGTGAGGATGGGGCCTCATGTTGATTGCGTCCACCTCGTTCTCCCTCTTGTAGCTTATCCACATATCGATGAGATCCGGTGTGAATACGTCGCCCTTGAGGAGGAAATCGTGGTCCTTCTCAAGGTGGTCCAGGGCCTCAGCCAGGGATCCAGGGGCCAAGGGGATATTTGCCATTTCCTCGGGAGACAGCCCGTAGATGTTCTTGTCCAGAGGCTCACCTGGATCGATCCTGTTCTCGATGCCGTCCAGGCCAGCCATGAGCTGGGCTGCAAATGCCAGGTAACCGTTACATGTCGGGTCAGGGGTCCGATATTCTACTCTTTTAGCCTTCGGACTTGCCGAGTACATGGGGAGCCTTATGGCAGCACTTCTGTTGCGAGAGGAATAAACCAGGTTGATGGGTGCCTCGTAACCGGGAACCAGCCGCTTGTAGGAGTTGGTCGTGGGGTTTGTCAGGGCACACAGGGCCGGAGCGTGCTTCAGTAATCCGCCCATGTAGTGCATTGCCATCTCGCTGATCCCGCCGTACTTGTCACCTGCGAAGAGGGGTTTGCCGTCTTTCCAGATGCTCTGATGCGTGTGCATCCCGGAGCCGTTGTCCCCAAAAATGGGCTTGGGCATGAAGGTTGCCGTTTTCCCGTGCTTCCTGGCAACGTTCTTGACCACATACTTGAACCTCATGAGGTTGTCAGCGCACTGGACGAGGGGAGCGTACTTCATGTCGATCTCCGCTTGCCCGGCGGTGGCCACCTCGTGGTGCTCTGCCTCGATCTCGATCCCGTAAGTATCCTGGAGGATCTGGACCATTTCCATCCTGATGTCGGTCTGGCTGTCGTTTGGAGGGGCGGGGAAGTAACCGCCGCCGTGCTTGGCCTTGTAACCCAGGTTGGGGCCTTCCTCACTGCCGGTGTTCCAACAGCCCTCCACCGAATCGATGTAGTAGTACCCCGAGTGAGCGTTCTGGTCGAAACGGATGCCGTCGAAGATAAAGAACTCGGCCTCGGGACCGAAGAAGGCCGTGTCGCCTATCCCCGTGGACTTAAGGTACACCTCTGCTTTCTGGGCCACGTGACGAGGATCCCTGGAATAGGGCTCCTTGGTGATGGGATCGAAGATGTTGCAGATCATGGACATGGTAGGTACATACGTCAGGAAGGGGTCTATCATTACGGTGGACGCATCCGGGATGACCAGCATATCGCTGGCGTGGATGGGCTGCCACCCACGAATAGAGGAACCATCGAAACCGAACCCCTCTTCAAAGCTGCTCTCCTCAAGCTGTTGGATGGGCACACTGAAGTGCTGCCATGTACCAGGCAGATCCATGAACTTGAGATCTACCATTTTGATGCCTTTTTCCTTCGCTAATTCCAGTACCGCTTTGGGTGTCATATCTACCTCCGTCTTTTAATTGTCCCTTATGCTCAGGGCAGTTCTTGATCAATTCCCGGGATATTATCTTTAACCTGCTGTCTTGCGAGCAGGTTAAAGATCAGATAGCCTCTTCCCCGGTCTCCCCGGTGCGAATCCGTATTGTGTCCTCAACAGGTATGACGAAGATCTTGCCATCTCCTATCCTTCCAGTCTTGGCCGCCTTGGCCACTGCATCGAGGACTTTGTCCAGGATCTCATCCTGGACCACAACCTCGATCTTGACCTTGGGTAGAAAGTCAACGATGTACTCAGCGCCCCGGTACAGCTCAGTATGACCTTTCTGCCGACCGAAACCCTTGACCTCACTTACGGTCATACCCTGGATCCCCAGGGCGTTGAGCGCCTCCTTGACTTCCTCCAGCTTGAACGGTTTGATGATCGCTTCAACTTTCTTCATGTTAAACACCTCCCTTGTGCCGTCTCAGAATATGCAATGGGCTAAAGCCAATTGCATATGTAGCGAAATCTTCGCTTAAACAGCTAATAGCGCAGAACGAAGCAGGATGGATTAGACAAAAGTCCATCAACCGCTGGCCTTTAAAGAGCAACAGCCGTACCAAACTTCAGGTTTCAGAATTAATCCACGTAACCTGAAGATAAATAAAAAAAATAAGGAGCATGGGGCTGATACAGACGTGAAGGGTGCAAAAGATTTTGCACAGAAAAGGAACAGGGGAAATTTTTATGCCTAAAAATCAGGCGATTGAATGTATTTCAGGAATAAACTCTATATTTCAAATCCGAGAGATAAGAGTTACCAGGATCTCACGGATTTGAAATACCAAGTATCTCCAGTTCGCGCATACCCCGGGGGATCTGCACCTGGACCACGTCTCCCACAGTCTTTCCAATAAGAGCCCTGGCGACGGGAGAGCTTATGCTGATGCGCTGTTCTGCGATATCCGCCTCGTCCATGCCCACGATCTGATAGGAGATCTCTTCACCCGAATCCAGGTCCTGAACCGTTACCTGCAGACCGAACACGACCCTTTCTGTGCTCATGGCAGCGGGGTCCACAACATCGGCATTGGCGATCTTGTTCGCATGATCACGGATCTTCCTCTCAAGAAAAGCCTGATGCTCCTTGGCGGCGTCGTACTCGGCGTTCTCTGATATATCCCCGTGCCCCCTGGCTACGGCGATGGCTTCGATCACCTTCGGACGCTCAACCGACTTTAGCCTCTTGAGTTCCTCCTGGAGTTTCTTTAATCCACCTGGGGTGATGGGGTACTTGGACATGAATTTTACTCTCCTGATTTATGATGACTACCCTAATAGGCCAAAAAAAAAGCAACCACCTGCACACTGCACAGGTGGAAACATAAAATAGTAGATACCCCGAAACTACCGAAATGTCAACTGTTTTCAGCTTTTTGGGTTAACAGGGAACAGGAACTGTTCAATATCTCGTGTCAGATCTTCCAACTGGACCCTGGATACATCCACAGCCCCCACCGAGTTTAAAAAAATCCGCCCATAGGAGCGCCGCACCACACGCCCGTCGCAGATCACAACATATCCCCTGTCAAAGCGGTGTCGGATCAACCTCCCCACACCCTGCCTGAAACGAATGACCGCCCGAGGAACGGAGTCCTCATAAAAGGGTTCTCGCCCCTGTTGGATAAGAATCTGGCTCCTGGCCTCATTGATCGGATCGGTAGGAACCGGGAAAGGCAAACGGGCAATAATGACAAGACGCAATGAAGTTCCCACCACATCGACCCCTTCCCAGAAACTGTCCGTGGCAAAAAGAACCGAGTCGGGATCGGCTCTGAAACGTTCAAGTAAAACGCTCCTCTGGGCTTCACCCTGCCGCATGACATGTATTCCTGCCTCTTCGAACGGCCCGGAGCAACTTTCGTGAACAGCGGAAAGGGTTTTATAGGAGGTAAACAGGACCAGGGTTCCACCACCTGCAGCCAGAACCAGATCCCTGATGGCCCCCGAGAGAGCATCGGTGAACCCATAACTTCCAGGGTCGGGGAGTGAATCCAGCACAGCAAGGCGCATCTGCTTGCCAAGGTCAAAGGGTGTTGGATATGTCCAGTGCCTGATCTCGCGGTCGGAGAGACAATCAAGGCCCAGTTGACGATCAAAAAAATTGAAACTCCCCGAGACAGTAAGAGTCGCCGATGTCATTACCACCGCTCCCACCTGGGTAAAGAGAGTCTGCTCCAAAATGGGTGCCACATCAAGGGGCGTCAGATGAAGACTGACTTGTTGTCTGCCGGAGCGCCCCCTGACCTGGACCCAGAAGACCTCTTCCGGATCTTCCCCTTCAAGTATGCGCTTTAAAAATTGTGCCGCAGCATCCATACGGCTGAAAGCGGCGGCAAGGTCACCCCAGACGTGCTCGAAATCGTCATGGCCTTCATCCACCAGTTCCCTGATGCGGCTATTGACCTTTCTGAGGGGGGCCACAACGCTGCCGATAAGGGAGACCATCTCCTTCAGAAGACCCTGGATCCCCTGCCATGGCAATTCCTCTCGTCGCTCCAGAGGAATTCTCCAGCGGTAATCCCCTCCCCCATCCGTGGATGGGGAGCGCGAATATTCTGCCATGGACCCTGACCCTGGATCTTGGACCTTTGATCCTTGCCTGGTTTTCTTTGAGATCTGAGATCTGAGATCTGAGATTCGTGGTTCTCCAGAGAGCCACGACACCAGATCCTCACCGATATCCTCAAAGAGGGTATCAAGGCTGCCGCGGGCCCGCCCGACTTCCTCGGTCAATTTCCGCACCAGTTCTGCAAGATCCTCCCTGCCTTTTTTGTTTGAGCCCTTCAGATTCCCGATACGTTTCCGCAGGAACGGTGCCAGGCCGCGCTCCGGGTTGCGCGTGTTCACCAGGCGCCCCAGGTGGGCCATCAAACCCCGCCTGCTCAGACCTTCCTCGAAATAGGATATGGCCACATCCTCCACGTTATGAGCCTCGTCCAGAATGACGGCCTCGTAGCGGGGCATGATAGCGGCGCTTTCGTGTCCCCCTTCCCTGAGGGAGAGATCTGCGAACAGGATGTGGTGGTTTGCCAATAGAAGCTGGGCCGAAGAGGCTTCCAGGCGGGCTCTGTAGAAGAAACAATCGGAAAAGTTGGAACACCTGGCCCGGGTACAGGAATCCGACTCGGCCCTGAAATTGGACCAGTTGGCATCTGCAGGGACAAAGGGCAGATCGGACAAGGTGCCGTCCGCTGTTGTCCGACTCCAGGCCAGAAGCTGCTGAATTTCCTTGAGATCATCCAGTTCCAGCAGGGTATTGCCGACATCCCCTTCCAGCAGATCCCTCTTTCGGAGACAGCAGTAGTTTCCCCTGCCCTTGATAAGAACTGCCTTGATGGTAACTCCGAGGGCTTCTTCCAGAATGGGAAGGTCCTGATCCAGTATCTGTTCCTGCAGGTTGATCGTTCTTGTGGCCACAACAACACGCCGGTTGCTTCGAAGGGCCCAGAGAGCTGCCGGGACCAGATACGCCAGGCTTTTACCAGTTCCAGTCCCGGCCTCCAGAACCCCCACAGCCCCCGACTCCAGGACACCTGCCACGTCGGAGGCCATCTGGCCCTGCGCCGGGCGCTCCTCGTAGTTGGGGTGCGTCCTGGCCAGCGTTCCACCAGGCTCGAAAAGGGCTGCCACCTCCATGGGATCAAGAGGGTCCGGGCGTTTGACGGCCATGTGTGGTTCAACCACGGCGTAGACGCGCTCACACATGTTGTCGACAATGTAAAACCCGATCCCCTGAGCCCCGAGGCTGGATGCGACTTCAAGGTCCGCTCCTGAAGGGACGAGAAGCCCGTTGGGGTGATTATGAATAACAACATCTCCTGCCTGGGCAATGGCAGCGGCAGCCGGGACAGCTCCGGAGTTGCCTCTGGCGAGGACCTCCACCGCCTCCACGATATCCTCTTCGCCGAGACGGCCGAGGAAAAAGACCTCATTCCCGCCGGCTTTTTCTATCTCCCCGGCAACAGCCTCACGGGACTCATCCGAGATCCTTTCTGCAACAGGTGCTCCGGGTCCTTTGGATAATTTCAATGCAGTGATCCTATTTTAGGGTGCGGCGATGTGAAATGAATTCGAGCCTCACCGTCAGGTTGTGTCTATGGTCAGCTCGCTTCACCCACTGTTGTTTAAGTTCCTGATAGTAGACCAATGGATGGAAAAGGGCCATGATAAGTGATGTGTTACCTGTATTTTGTAAACGGCGATCATGGACATAGAACCTCAAATCCCAGGTTATTAGACAAAAAAAGCCCCGCTAAACGCGGGGCTTTCTGCGTGGCCAGTCCGTATATTAATCCACACTGATCTGGACCAGTTTTTCCTTTTCTTCCTCAGCCTTGGGCAGGATGATCCGAAGCACGCCATCCACGAAAGTTGCCTTGACCTTGTCGGTCTTGACATTGGAAGGAAGGGTCACGGACCGGGAGAAACTTCCGAAGCTTCTCTCCACATAGTACCGGTTCTCGCCCTTTTCCTCCCTTTCCTCATTCTTCTCGCCCTTGATACTGAGAACATCGTCCTTGAGGGTGACCTCCACGTCCTCCTTCTTGACACCCGGGAGCTCCACCTTTACCTGAAGATCCTCCACAGTGTCAACGATATCTACGGCCGGGTTGAAAGCAGCTACGGTTTTCTCACCGGTATCATCGTAGAAATCAGAAAAGACCCTGTTCATTTCGTCCTGAAGACCTCTCAGCCCAAAGAAGGGCCTGTAGTATACAGGACGCCCACCTCTGTATCGCTCGATCTGCATAGTTTAGAACCTCCTTTCTATATTCAGGTTTTTTTTACTACAGTTAAAATTTAACTCACACTTGGTGCATGTCAAGATACCCTACCCTTGCTACAGGTAAACCTCATGGAGTATTATCCCTCTGGTCATGTTATCTATTCTCGAGAACATATCCCCGGTATTCCTGGTTATCCTGCTTGGCTTTGGGTCGCGAAGATTGGGGTTTCTACCGGATATCTTCATCAGTTCCGCCAACAGGCTGGTGTATTTCGTCGCCATTCCTCTTCTCGTTTACAATGAGATCTCCATGGGTACCTTCTCCGAGAGCTTCGACCTGCGGCAGATCGGCGGCACCTTTCTGGCAGTAGGAGCTGTGGGAACAGCTGCCTATCTACTGGCCAGAACCCTCAAACTGGCCCCTGACAGAACCGCCACCTTTGTCCAGACTTCCTTTCACGGGAACCTGGGCTACGTAGGCCTTGCGGTCGTCTTTTATACTCTGGGGCCGGAAGGCCGGGGGGCGGCCAGTGTTCTGGCTGGCTTCCTCATCCTTTTCCAGAACGTGATGTCCATCGGAATGTTCACCTTCGTGGCATCGGGTGATCAGAAGATCGATTTCAAGGCGATGGGCAAATTCCTGGGCAACCCCATCATACTGGCCACCCTGCTGGGACTATTCTCGTCTGCAGCCGGGGTCAGGGTACCTCATTTTCTGGAACGCTCTTTTGGCATTGTGGGAGACATGGCACTGCCCCTGGCTCTCCTTATCATTGGGGGATCTCTGAAAACCGCCCCCGGCAAAAGGATTCAACTGGTGACTTTTTCTACCACCTTCAAGCTGCTTTTTCTGCCCTTGATCGGTTTTTTTCTTTTCAGAGGTATGGGAGTAGGACCGGTCCAGGCCGAGACCGCTGTCATCCTTCTCGCCGCCCCTTCAGCAACAGTGACCTATATTATGGCATCGGAAATGGGGGGAGAACCCGAACTTGCCGCAGCATCGGTGACTATCAGCACTATTGTTTCCATCGCCACCTTTACAGTGTGGATAGCGGTATTGGGTGTTTAATATAATTCAGGATTGAGGATTAAGAATTGAGGAATCACGGTGTGCGCTCTGGCTCTTAATTTTCAATGCTCAATTCGGAATCCTGAATCACGGAGGATCCTATGCGCATCGAATGGAACGATTATTACAAAGACAAACTCATCGAGGCTGCCAAAGAGATGGCCCTGACTGCGAGGACGGCCCCCAAGGCTCGGGGGCGCGATCAACTTCACATCCTGATCCTCACAGACGATGACAAGGACGCACTCTCCGACCAGATGAACCGGATCGGAGAGGAGGAGAACATTGAATTTTTCATTCGCGACGCCAAAAATCTGAGAAGCGCCCCTGTGATACTGCTTCTGGGAACGGAGGTGAGTCCACTGGAGATCCCCCATTGCGGGTTCTGCGAATTCGCTGACTGCCAGGAAAACCGTGAGAATGATTCTGTGCCCTGCGCTTTTTCTATTGGTGATCTGGGAATCGCCGTAGGGTCAGCAGCAGCTTATGCTGCGCGGAACCACATCGACAACCGGATCATGTTCTCAGCCGGCAAAGCTTCCCTGGAACTGGGCTGCTTTCCTGGACCGGTAAAGGTGGCCTTTGGTATTCCACTTTCCGCAACGGGAAAGAATCCGTTTTTTGACAGAAAATAAAGGGTCAGTGAAGTGTGAACCGTGAAAAGTGGACGGTTAACGGAAACCACCGATTGAGGATTCCGAATTGATAATTGAGGGATTTAAAACGTACGCTTTCGCTCTAATTCTCAATCCTCAATGTGAAATACGCAATTAAATCGATTATTTTTTATTCTCCAATTTCCCGCTATTATACCCCCATGCTGGAACAAGCCACGGAACAATTCTCGGACCCCCCTGCTGGAACTATCGAACATGGAAAGTCCAGGCTGACCGTTATTTTCTGGTCGGTTTTGGGAATTACCACTCTTATCCGTCTCGCTTATGCCCTGAAGCTGCCTCTCACAGGAGACGAGGCCTATTTCTAGGAGTGGGGACGACACCCCGCCCTTGGCTATTATGACCACCCGCCGATAGCCGGATGGATCCTCTGGTTTACCAGGCAGATCCTGGGGGACACCATCGTGGCCATCCGTATTCCAGCGGTATTCACCGGAACCATGGTGGTGGCCGTCATTCACAGATTCACCCTGGATATCACCAGATCCAAGAGATCAGCGGCGCTAACAGGGCTGCTTGCCATGGGCATACCTGTCATCAGTGTCCCGGGCGTCCTCTACAGCACCGACACCCCTGTCCTGGCTGCCGGCACACTGGGCGGATATTTTTTTCACAGGGCCGTCAACCGGGGTGATAAAAGGGCCTGGCTCTGGACCGGTTTGTGCTTCGCCATCGTTCTTGGAAGCTAGTTTCTGGGCATTCCTCTCCTCGGCGCCGCCGCGCTTTACATACTTCTCAACCCCGGAGGCAGGAAGCACCTGAAGACCCCCGGCCCTTATGTGGCAGCGGCACTATCACTTCTTGGAATCATACTGGTTGTCATATGGAACGCCTCTAATGAATGGGCCACCTATACCTTTAACTTTGCCTCTCGGCACTCTTCGCCGTCCCTGAACCTGATGGGCGTTCTGGATTATCTGGCGGGGCAGGCCCTTGCATTGAGTCCCCTTGTATTTCTGCTTGCAATACCACTCCTTGCTGCCGCAATTTTGGTATGGAAAGATGATGGAGAGAAGGGGAGAAAGGTTGCTGCTTTCCTCGCCTTAGCCCCCCTTGCCGCTTTCCTCCCTCTGAGCCTTATCACAAAAATAGGTGCCCACTGGCCGGGTGTGGCGGTGCCGTTTCTCACAGTTGCCCTTGGAGCGAAGTTGTCTGCTGGAACGAAAACAACAAAAACCTTCATTGCCACCACTGCGACAGCATGGGTCATCACCTTGATTATTTTCATGGTACCCCTTGCTCCCTATTTACTTCCCAGGGACTGGGCCTATCCCCTGGGGCCTGGAATAAATACGGCACAGTTAAGAAAAATAATGAGTTCGCCAACAGATTACGGAAAAATGGCAGGAGTGGTTTTGAAGGAGTTGAGCCAGGAGGGAGAGTTTTTTGTTTTCACAAAGTCCTCTGCTCTTTCATCCCTGCTGGCTTTCTATGTGCCTGATCACCCCCAGGTAACGGTACTTGGAAGGGGCAGCGTTCACGGAAGAAATCATTTACTCTGGTTCAACCCTACGGAACACACCAGCACAAATGCCCTTTTCGTCACCTACAAGCCTGCTTCAGCTGAAAAAGGCTTTATTGAAGAGCGGTTCAAAATCTGGGAAGCGGTGATTGAAGCCGATGGGCCGGATTAAAGCCTGATATCGATCATAAAGTGTTATGGGTATAAGGGAGTTCGGTGATCCGTGAACTGTGAACCGTGAACTGTGAAATGAGATTTCTCCCCGATACTCCGTTACCCCGACACCCCGATAACCCCATACGTAAAAGCCCCTGGAGGTTCATCTCCAGGGGCTTTTACAAACGGCCGGGAACCTCCCGGCCATTAATCACCCTCACGAACTTGTCCTGCAGGCATCCGCTTTAATACGGTCCCGGGTTCTATCTTTATCGATATGACACCTCTTGTACTTCTTCCCGCTCCCGCACCAGCAGTCGTCGTTCCTGGCCAGCTGATGGGCCGGACGCTGGGTACCGTTACTGAACAGTTTCTTTATTGCGCTGATCACATGAACCTCCTGAAAAGCAGTGAAATATGAAGTGTGAACCCTTCGATCACGCCGCCGGCGTGACTCGGGGCAGGCGGGGCAGGCAGTGGGTGGTGACAGGAAAACAAGACCCAATCACCATGTTTTTATAATATTCTAAATACAGCACACCTGTCGGAATGTCAAGTGTGGGGCAAATTTCGAAACGGGGAACCGGCGAAGCGGATAATGACCTTACGATCTTTCCCCCATACTCCCTCTCTCCCTCTCTCGAAAAAGCCTCGGAGAATAATCTCCGAGGCTTTTTAATATTGGCGTCCCCAACGGGATTTGAACCCGTGTCGCCGACGTGAAAGGCCGGTGTCCTGGGCCGGGCTAGACGATGGGGACATAAATTTTTTCTGCGAAAAAATTTATCTTAATTTCAGAAATCAGTTCTTCCAGATATTTTTTCCTGCAGGAAAAAATATGGTGAGCCAGGAAGGATTCGAACCTTCGACCATCTGATTAAAAGTCAGGTGCTCTACCTGGCTGAGCTACTGGCTCGGGAAACGGTAATTCTTATTAAATATATGCTCTATTGTCAAGCTGAACTGCATCAATTCTCAAATTCCAAATTTCAAAGACAATGCTGTGACTCAGGTCCTGATATCTCTTTCGCCAGGTCGCCTGGTCGTGATTCGTTGGTCTTTCCCTCCGCGTCTCCGCGTCTCCGAGTCACCCTGTCACCGCGTCAGGCGGTTTCCCCAGCCCCCATACTGAGTTTCTAGCCTTTCCAGGGGTCTATGAGTTCGATGTACTCTGTCCGCTCCTGCCCGGTTGAGATCACTGCCACTGGAACCGCAGTAAGTTCTTCTATCCGCCGGATATATGATTGGGCCTCAGCGGGCAGGTCATCCCAGTTCCTGCAGCCGGCTGTGGAGGAGCTCCATCCGGGGTGTTCTTCATAGATGGGTACACATGCCTCCAACTCTTCAAGACCGGAGGGTAGCACATCATGTGTGCTGCTGCCGCAGGTATAGCCAACGCAGATCTTTATGGGGTCTATACCGTCCAGGACATCAAGTTTGGTAACCACCAATCCCGTGAGCCCGTTCATCCTTGCGCTCTGGCGCAGTACCACCGCATCGAACCACCCGCACCTCCTGGGTCGGCCCGTAGTCGCTCCGTACTCCCCGCCTTTTTCACGAATCAATTCACCCATCTCATCGTTCAGCTCGGTAGGGAATGGGCCTGCGCCGACCCTTGTCGTGTAGGCCTTGGTAATCCCAACAACCGCGTCGATACTACCCGGACCTGTGCCGGAACCGGTACAGGCACCTCCCGCCACCGTTGAAGAGGATGTCACAAAGGGATAGGTTCCGTGATCAATATCAAGGTGGCTTCCCTGGGCTCCTTCAAAGAGAACCCTCTCACCGGAACTCAATGCATTTTGAAGCAGGTTGGAAGTGTTAGCCACATGCTGTTTGAATCTTTCTACCAGGGCGAGAGTGGAATCGTAGACCTCCTGCTCATCGAAGGCTTGCTTGCCGAAATATCTGGTAAGGATAAAGTTCTTGTAATCCAGTGCGTTATGCAGCCTGTCCATGAAAACTGCCGGGTTCAGTAGATCACCGACCCTGATCCCGGAACGGGCCACCTTGTCCTCGTAAGCAGGACCGATCCCCCGGCCGGTGGTTCCGATGGCATTTTCGCCCTTTTTCTCTTCACGGGCAAGGTCCAGTGCCACATGGTAAGGCATGATGACGTGGGCCTGATCGCTGATAAAAAGTCGTCCACTAACATCGATCTCTTTAGCAACAAGGTTGTCCATCTCCGTGACGAGAGCCTCTGGTGAGACCACAACACCGTTTCCGATGAAACACTTTTTCCCCTTGTGGAGTATCCCCGAGGGGATCAGATGCAAAACGAACTTCTCATCACCGATAACCACTGTGTGTCCCGCGTTATGCCCACCCTGGTAGCGGACAACCAGATCCGCTCTTTCGGTATAGACGTCGACGATCTTCCCTTTGCCTTCATCACCCCATTGAGCTCCAATCACAACCACATTGAACATGTCAGGACCTCCGATTTTTTCTTTTCCCGGATAAGGTCTGTATCGCACGCCTCCTTGTCACACCGATCACGCCGCAGGCGTGATGACTCCCTTCCGTCGTCGCTAAAGATATGACGGACAGGCAACGGCCGAGGACGCCAGGAAGTACGATTCCGAATTGATAATTCAGGTCTGGTTTCTTGTTTATAAAAAGCTACAAATCCCTAATCTTACAAGGTATTTTCACGTTGTTCGCAGTATCGAAGATAGAAAGTCCATCTTCATCAAGGAGGAGCACCTGCCCAATATGATGGGCTTCAATATACGCGCCAAGCTCCTCATCAGGGATATCCCTTATCAAGCATAGAGTATTCCTGTTCCGACCGCGAAGCTCTACCGAAAGTTTCAGACCCTTCTCCCGGTCCGTGGTCCTGTTGACCAGGAGGTAATCCACGGCAGTTACTACTGTACCATGCCCGGATAGGATTTCCACCACCTCGAGAAGGTCGATGGCAAAACCGGTGGCTGGTGCCTGTCTTCCGTATTTCCCTGCCAGGTTGTCGTACCGGCCCCCTCTGAGTACAGCCCGACCAGCACCGGAAACGAAACCGGTAAAGACGACCCCTGTGTGGTAACGGAAGGCCGCCAGTTCACCAAGATCCACAGACAGATGATCGACCTTAACACCATAGGAACCAGCAAGAGAAAAAATCTCCCTGATGTTTTCAATGGCTGAGCGGCAAGTGTCGTTGGGTGCCACGGCCCAGGCCCGATCAAGGACATCCACAGTCCCGGTAAGCTCCGTGAGGACCAGGATGCCCTCCCGGACCCCGGCAGAAGTGTCGGTCTGCTCGAGGATCCTTTCCATTTCGCTGCGATCTTTTCGGCACGCCGCCTCAACGATGAGGTCTTCAACAGATTTACCAAATGCGGTCTCTTCGAAAAGACCTCTTGCGTACTGGACTTGCCCGACGCTCATGCGGACACCGGACAACCCCATTTTCCTGAGAGCTTCCATCCCTACCGCAAGTACTTCGGCGTCGGCCTGTGGATCATCGATCCCCATCAGCTCAACCCCGGCCTGGATCATTTCGCGCCTTGGATGACTGGGATCTTCCGGATGCCTGAAGACATCAGCCAGGTAGGATAGCCTGAGAGGTAATGGGGTCCGTAAGAGGGCCAGAGAAGCCATCCTGGCGACCTGGGGCGTTACATCCGACCGGAGCAGCATCATCTTACCGGTGCCCCGGTCTACAAGTTTAAAAGCCATGTCAAGTTCATCACTGTCAAGCCCGCGGGACATGGCATCCACGAACTCAAGGGAAGGGGTCCTGACCTCCTGGTATCCCCACAGCTGAAATACCCCCAGAACGACCTCCTCAACTTTACGAACGAAAGCCGCTCTTGACGGTGTCATCTCGAAAACACCGGCAGGAAGAAATAACATATTATCGATACTCTGCTTACTCAATTTCTCCACCTGTAAACACAGATAGGCGCAGGCCTGCACCATTAAACAGACCTGCGCCCGGTATGCGTCTAGAACTTGACCTTGGTCACCGTCTTGATGTGAGGCAGTTGGGAAAGTTCCTCCAGCACCTTTTCACCTGGTTCATCATCGATCTGCAGGAAGGAAAGGGCCTCACCGCCCGGTTTGTCCCTGCCGATCTGCATGCTGCCGATGTTTATACCATGGGCACCCAGAGTACTCCCCAGGTTGCCGATAACACCGGGTCGGTCCTCGTTGGAGAGGACCAGAACGTTGCCAACAGGGATCGCCTCCATGGAAAACGGCCCGATACGGATGATCCTGGGCTCACGTCCCTCAAAGATAAAGCCTGCCGCTGATATCTCCTGACCCTTTGCGGTAAGGGTCACCTCAATCAGGTTACTGTAGTCCTCTTTATCGGAACTCTTCACCTCATTGAACTTAAGTCCCCGATCCTCGGCCAGAACCGATGCGTTGACGAAGTTGACAGCCCCGACTCCCAGTACCGGTTCCATAACCCCTTTCAGAACACTGATGGTGATGGGTTCGGTCGGCAAGTCCCTTACTGACCCGGCATATCTGATCTGGACCATCTCAGGCGCGAAATCGCCCAGCTGGGATGTCAGAGAGCCCAGTTTTTCACCAAGTTCCAAATAGGGCTGGACCTTGGGGAGTATTTCCCCGCTCACCGAGGGAACGTTTACGGCGTTGGTGATGGTTCCGGTCACGAGGTAATCTGCTATCTGATTTGCCACCGCGATGGCCACGTTCTCCTGTGCTTCTCCCGTGGACGCGCCAAGATGGGGCGTCAGTATGACGTTATCCAGGCCAAGGAGGGGGTTGTCAGCTTCCATGGGTTCTTTGGAGAACACGTCAAAGGCCGCACCTGCCACCAGCCCCTTCTTGAGAGCCTCAGCCATGTCGGCTTCATTAACGATCCCTCCACGAGCGCAGTTGATGATCCTGACGCCCGATTTCATTTTCTTGAACGCCTCCATGTTCAGCAGGTTCTGGGTCTCATCGGTCCTGGGTACATGAATACTGATAAAATCCGATCGTTTGTAAAATTCGTCGAGATCCACTAGTTCAATACCCAGGTTGACCGCGGCTTTTTCGCTCATGTAGGGATCGTAGGCGATAACCTGCATTTTGAGCCCCTGAGCGCGATCGGCCACAATGGAACCGATGTTGCCCACACCCACGATACCGAGGGTCTTGTTCATCAGTTCGACACCCATGAAAAGTTTCTTTTCCCACTTCCCCTGTTTCATGGTGGCATCGGCCTGGGGGATATACCTGGCCAGGGCGCACATCATGGAGATGGCATGCTCAGCCGTAGTCACGGTGTTGCCGCCGGGGGTGTTCATTACAACGATTCCCCTTTTTGTGGCAGCAGGGATGTCCACGTTATCCACTCCGATACCGGCCCTTCCAACCACCTTGAGTCTGGAGGCCGCTTCGATGATCTCAGCCGTAACCTTGGTGGCGCTCCTGATCACCAGGCCATCGTATTGGCCGATGATCTTCGCAAGTTCCTCAGGAGCCAGACCTGTATTGACGTCGACAGAGAGCCCTGGTGCCCTCTCGAGGATCTCCACACCAGCTACAGACAGTTTGTCGCTTACTAGTACCTTCATTCATTCCCTCCTGGCACGAAACGTTTGAACAAAAAGGCACTACGTTTCGTGTCTTGTAATACCGGGCAAAAGGAATATTTCAAACTTGACCCTTGCCGTTGTTCCCCCTCAGGCTATTCGTTCTCTTTTACGCTGTGATCACTATTATTCATAACAAAGGACCTCAATGAGGTCCTTTGTTATGATACCAGTATCTCCTGGGCGGCTTTGACACCGGTTCCCAGTTTTACCGGCTGTCCGAGCTCTTTCAAGGTCATCTCGATGGCCGCCACTACAGTGATCATGTCCAGTGCGTCCAGGTAACCCATGTGGGAAACACGAAAGATCTTGCCTTTGGCATCGTCCTGACCGCCAGCGATGGTGATCCCGTACCTGGTCGCCAGATGCTTGACGATAAGGCCGGCATCCATCCCATCCGGTCCCATGACCGCACTGACGGAATCCGACGGTGAATCAGGTGCGAAAAGCCTGAGTCCCAGTGCCTTCATACCCGCGCGGAAAGCATCAGCGTAGGAAGCGGACCTGGCAAAAAGCGCCTCAAGGCCTTCCTCACGGATCTCGGAAAGGACCTGCCTGAGACCAACGATGAGGGAAACGGCCGGTGTATAGGCTGTTGTGTTCTTGCCCAGGGCCTTTCTCTCCTTGTTCCAATCAAAATAGTACCTCGGCTGGGTGCACTTTTCCACAAAGCCCCATGCCTTTTCACTCACCGACGCGAAGGCAAGGCCCGGCGGCAGGCGCCACGCCTTCTGTGAGCCTCCTACAACGATATCCAGCCCCCACTCGTCCACCGGGAGGTTCATGACCCCGACACCGGTGATACCGTCTACTACGATGATGGTGTCATCGTATTTCTTGACGATATCGGCCACCTCTTTGACAGGACCCGCAACCCCGGTGGAGGTTTCGCTGGCCTGCATGTAGACCGCCCGTATGGAGGGATCGGCTTTAAGCTTTTCGGCGATAATAGAAGGATCCACAGCCTGTCCCCACGGGACGTCGATGTCTATGGGCTGACCGCCGAACTTTGCCACCAGTTGAGACCAGCGCTCGCCGAACTTGCCGCCCCGCACGCAGATGGCCTTGTCACCGGGGTTCAGGATATTGCAGACAGCCCCCTCCATCGCGCCAGTCCCGGACGAGGCGAATATAAGCACCTCGCCTTTTGTCTGAAATACGTACCTGAGACCCTCCACCACCTCCGCGACGATGGCCTCAAACTCTTTCGTCCTGTGGTGCAGGATGGGCCGAGCCATTTCGAGAGAAGTGTAGGGAGAAACATCTACCGGGCCGGGTGAATAGATCCTTTTCTTGATCATCGCCACTCTCCTGTCAGGGTGGTTAAAAGTGAAAAAGGCGGCCACTTCGTCCGCGGCGGCCCCTGAGGTTATCAGAAAATGAAATTCAGTTTGCCCATAACTGCAGAATCTGCTGAAAAATCATTGAGCCCGAACCCGACCGCCACGCCGAAGTTCAGGGAGGAACCCAAATCAAAAGTGGCGCCAGCGGCAAAAATATCATTGACCAGGGACTGGTCCATGATCTCCAGGGTGAACTCCGTGGTGTCCGAATAGGGGATCCCCACACCCACTACATAGATCATCTGGTTATCTGCATCCCCCCCCGGCATGAGATATTCCACGTTGAGGATGCCCCGGACACCCTTCATATCCAGTTCCGCGGCGCCGAAAATAGCGACGTCCGACTCCTCCGAGCTGAGGGGATAATCAGCCATGGGCAGTTTGATGCGAAGGCCCACAGCGGTGCCGGGATAATCCGCGTCCTCTTCCAGAAGCGCGTATTTCGCGGCCAGATAGAGGTCACCTGTGCCGGTGTCGTCGACGCCTCCGCCGTAGTCGACGCTCTTGTAGACTTCAAAGGCTGCTGCGATCTCAACTTTCGAACTGGCGCCGAAGGTGACAGTCACCGGTACGCTGGTTATGTCACGGTTGTCATCACTGAGAATAAGTGCGGAACCTCCCACAGCCAGAGCACCCGCCGGGATAACCGTTCCGCCTGTGGCCATGAACAGGCCGTCGAGCCCGTACAGGTTGGTCTTCAGCGGAGCTGCCATAGCCGATCCGGCGCCCACGGCAAGAACCGCTGCCATTACCGAAATGCACAAATAAACCCTCACCTTGCCCATATGTTCCTCCTTTTTATAATGTCACTCCATAATTGATGACAGAATACAGCAGTTTGAAATTATGGGAAAGGGAGTTCTGATGTCAAACTCGAAATTCACTCACCTAAAAAACGCCGGCGAATTTCGAGTCTATAACAAAACCTTTAGAATCTGGTTAGTGTTGGATTATTCAGATCCAGGGTATTTCAGTTTACAGATTTTAAAATAACCACCCGTAGCTTCAACAATGGGACGGCTATTTTAAAATAAAAAGTCCCGATCGCCGGCAGGGTTAAGGAGGGGAGAAAGGGTTTGCCGCTGCCGGCGACCGGGGATGAGAAAGGAGCCTTCACTTCCCTTATTAGCAACCACCGTGCCAACTCAGAAAACAACGCATAAGTGTTTGATTTTATAATTGAATTTAATAAAACTACTGATTTATATCCCAGGCATAACCGTGCAGATAATGCACGTAATCTGTCTCGTTTCAAACGGCTGCGCATATTTTACGCTGCGTAACCCTGCGATGGTTACTTGTGATTTTCTCTGCGGCCCTCTGCGTTAAAGCTTTAGATGATTTATATGTAAATCGGGATTTACCCGGGATAGCTTCGCATGGTATCGGCTCGCGATGACAAACATGACTGAATTCCAAGCGTATCTATTCACCTGGACACGTAGATACTTAGACACTTGGATACCGCACTTTCCTCTGCGTTCCTTGGCGTACTCTGCGGTTAAAAAGACGTCGCCCTTTATAGTAATCGTGCTTGCCCCAGGTTTCGGGAATTTACCCTGCGATGCGGCCTTCAGGTGGCCGAGCTGCCTACCCAGCGGTTAAGCTTCCATCGGTTTTAATGCTGGATTTTAGGTCCTTGCTTGGGACCAAAAAAAAGGGCCTCCCGAAGGAGGCCCTTTTGCGATCTTTACTGCTTGTTCAGCTCTAAAGGATCCTAGAACTTGAACTCAATGCGGTGCCACATTTCGGTCCAATCACCTATGGGAGCGTCGCCTTCGGTGTAGCTGCCGTATTTGGCCGCATAGCTGACGTTGTCGGCGAGCTTGTACTTCAGCCCTACGTCAAACTCTGTACCAAGGTCGTCGCCGACATCGTTCTCGGTCATCAGGAGCGCAGCGGCGTTGAGGCTCAGCTTGTCGTTTACGCTGTAGCCAAAGGTCAGCCAGAGGGCGGTGGCGTCTGCCAATACGCTGTTGATGTTGTCACCGTAGATGGCCACTGGCGACCAGTCGCTGCCGTCGTAGGCGGCACTATAATCATCACTGGAGGCAAAGTAGTTGACGCCAAGCTCAAAACCTACCAAGTCATCGAGAGCAAGCTCGAGGAGCATAAAGTTACCATCGAGGTCGCCGCCGTTAGCGCCGTACTCAAAGGCCACGCCCACGGGCCCGACGGGAACGGCAAGATCAAGACCGGTGTAGCTGTTTTCGGGAACGGTGACATCGTTCATCTCGGAGTAGCTGACCACATCCAGCTTGGTGAATGGTCCGGCCTCCTTGGCGCTGAGTTTAAGATACAGCGTGTCATCCTCGTCCTCGCCACCATCAACGGCCTTCATAAGGGCACCGCTTATGGAAACGGCGTCCATGCTGTAGGTCACCTGGATTTGTCTCTCGCCTGCACTGTCGGTACCGATAGCGCGGCCAAAGGCAAGACCGTACTCACCGATCTTGACCTTGAGATTATCCATAGCGGACCACTCAACGTAGTAGTTGTCAACAATGTTGCTGACGTTAGCATTAACGTGGCTGTTGCCCGCAAAGTCAGGCGTGTCGGCGATCTCCAGGCCAACAAAACCCTTAACGCCGCCCTGTATCATGGTAATGGAGACATCAAGGTCATCATCGAAAAAGTCGTTCTTGACATCGTTATAATCCCTTGACTCGCCGTCGAACTGATACCTACCGGTGAAGCCGATGGATCCCTCGGGGGAGTCATCATCACCGATGTGGATGGCCATGGCCGGAACGGTGAAAACAAGAGCAAGGGCCAGAGCCAGCAGAATGATTGAAAGTTTCTTCATTTTTCCCTCCTTAAATTTCTTAAGGGTTTGTTGTTAAAGTTTGTTAAAAAGTCAATTCGATTGCAACCAAAATTATTCCGGGTAATACCTGGTACCTAGGGTATGATTCTGCGGATATCCCCTCCTTTCTTTTGGTTTCCTTTCTCTATAACTGAAACCGGGCGTCCACACCAAAAGGCGGATCCCGCGTGGGAACCTGGACTTTTCCCTACCCGGTGGACACTTATCGCATCTTGATTTCGTGAGAAGTTAGCACTACACCTCATCCCTTGTCAAGCCGATTTTGTCGGTTTTTCCGTTATTCCCCAAGGGTTAAGGGGCGAGCGGGGGTCCCTCGGGGAGGTCGTATCTGCCATGCAGTATACAACCAGACCCTACTGTTTGCAAGAGGTTTGCGTGGGTAGAATGCTATTTTATTATCAGGTTCTACCCCTCGGCCAGAACTGTCTGACAACCACAATAACTGTTTTAAATCAAGTGGTTAAGGTTGTCAGACCAGAACTAACCTTATTTAAAAATGTGGGTGGCGGGGTTTGGGGATCCAACCGCCCAGTTTAAAGTGGCACTTGCCGGTGTTCGGTAGAAATTGTTTGAGGTTTGAGGTTTGAGGAAAATAGTCCTACGCCCTACGTCCAATGTCCAATGCCTGCCCCTGGCTTGAACAGGGGTCCAATGTCCTACCGTATCATCATTCTCTCTCCGATTCTTCCCTTCCCCGTTTTGTCCCGCAGGCACATCCCTCGCCCTGTCCCCGTGCTTGCCACGCCGTAGCTTCAGCAAAGGCGGGTCCCCGCGTCTCCGTGTCTCCCTGTCCAGCGACTTTCCCAACTTCTTCCCCGACACCCCGTTACCCCGACACCCCGTTACAGATGCCTGCCCATTGAGGCCGCGTTCAGTCCGCTGCCCCATAGCGCCCGCTGCCCCGACGGTAGTCGAGGATCCTGTAGGAGGTCCCCTCCCCCATAGCGAGAGTGCCGGGAGGCATGATCTCCACGATGGGTGTAACGGTGAGGTAGGATCGGATGGTGCTGGTAAGACGGTGAGCGAGTTCAGATGAAGGTGTGCGGACCCCGTCTTTGACCTCCACCTTGATGAGCAGCCGGTCCAGCCCCCGGAGGGAGTCCAGGAGGACATGGAAGGGCCCCAGTTCGGGCATCTGATGGATCACGTCCTGGATCCTGGAAGGATAGATAATAAAGCCGCCGATGGAAAGGGCGCCGTCCGACCTTCCAAAAATGCGGCGGACTCTCGGGTGGGTGCGTCCGCACATGCAGCGGTCCCAGGTGACACGGGACATGTCGTGACTCCTGAAGCGGATGACCGCGGTGGCCTCGGCCGACAGCCAGGTCCACACAAGCTCCCCCTGGTTCCCCTCGGCAACAGGTTCCCCCGTTTCCTGGTCCACACACTCCAACAGAAAATCGTCGGCCCAGGAGTGCATGCCCCTCTCCACCCGGCACTGGCAGGCCATGCCCGGACCCAGGAACTCGTTCATGCCGTACTCGCCAAAGGCGTTGAGTCCAAGCAGCTCTCCGAGGCGTTCCTTCATCTGGGTGCCTGTGGGTTCGGCACCGAAAAGACCCACCCGCAGCTGGGACTCCTTGGCCAGATCGATCCCCCGTTCGTGGGCCCTCATCCCGAGGTAGAAAGCGTAGGAGGGCATCATGGTGAGTCCGGTGACCCCGAGATCCAGGATGAGGTCGATCTGCCGATCAGTACTGCCTATGCTGGCCGGGATACTGGTCATTCCGGCGGTCATGGCCCCGTAGTGGAACCCGAAGCCTCCGGTGGACATGCCGAACCGGAAGGCGTTCTGCACAATATCCCCGGACCTCAATCCCGCCATCCAGAGGATCCGGGCGCACCGCTCCCCCCACCTCTCGATATCCTTTTCAGTAGCGAATATTGGGAATATGTGGCGCGTAAGAGTGGTGGAGGCGTGGAACTCACGGACCATGGAATAAGGGGCCATGAGGTGCCCATGGGGGTAGGCTTCCTGCAGAACGCGCTTGTCCACGAAGGGCAGGTGCCTCACATCGGCCAGGGTCTGGATGTCTCCGGGGCTGACCCCCGCTTTACGGTACAGATCCCGGTAGAAGGGGCAGTTGTGGTAAGCGCGGTCCACCAGGTCCCGCAGCAGGCGGGCCTGGATCTCCTCGAGCCTCTCACGGGGCATGGTTTCTATTTCCTGGTTCCAGTAGGTACCGTCGGGCATAAGGAAGTTTCCAGTTTATAAATTATAGTTTACAGGTGACGGTTAAGGATCAGGGCTATCCAACTGCCTGATACAGGAAGCCAGTCTCTTGGCCAGAAACAGCTTCACGGGAGTTGATTATACAGTATCAGGTATACCGGTGGAACGGGATATCGGTGAAGGTGTGAAAAAAACCGCTCGACACTAAGACGCGGGGACGCGGGGGAGAGCGGACGCGGGGACGCGGTGACACGGAGATAGATCTGCCAGGTGCGAGGAACTTCTTGGTGCCAGGTCGTTACACGTTCCAGGTTCTCACCTCGATACGTTGATACATAGATACGTAGACACAGCCTTACCCGGAATGACCCGTCTTCGTCCTTGGGCGTCGCCTATAGCTGTGCCCTCACAAGTCGGACTTCGCCGTGGCAGGCGGAGTACCTACTCCTTATCCCAGTTATCCCCTTCATCCCTTTTAAAAAGGGCAGTGCAAAGTGTAATGTGCAGCGTGTAGAGTAAGGACCTTGGACCTTGGACTTTGGACGTTGGACTCATAGAATTAGCCCTTCTGGGCTAATTCTATGAGCACCCCTCCTGTGCTCTTCGGATGCAGGAACGCAACCAGCGTCCCGTGGGCACCGTGCCTCGGTACCTTATCCACCAGCTCAACTCCAGCCGCCTCGAGCCTTTTGAGCTCCGCCCGGATGTCGTAGACCTCGAAGCACAGGTGGTGGATCCCCCCTCCCTTTTTCTCCAGGAATTTGGCCATGGCGCTGTCCTCTTTGACCGGCTGGACCAGCTCCACGCTGCCGGTTTCCATGGGCAGGAAGCCCACCTTCACCCCGAAACCGGGAACGTCGTCAACGCTCTCGACCTCAAAACCGAGGTTCCGATAGACCTCGATGGAGGCTTCAAGGTCTTCTACCGCTATGCCGATGTGGTCTAATTTGGGCTTTTTCATAAACACCTCGCACATGACACGGGGACATCACGCCTCTGGCGTGACAGGCTTCAGGCCCGGGGATACGGAGAAAAATTTTTTCAGCGTCGCTCCGTTCCCCTTGACTAAGGTTTTCTCAATGCCCTCACTGACCTCTGTGGTAAAAAAGCATCGCCTAACCGTGCCTTCGTTCAGATTGAGACCTCCCTCCGCCAGTCTCCGTGCCTCCGTGGTAAAAATAACCGCTTACATGGAAACCGGGATCGCTTCACATGGGTTATGGTTCGCGATGACAAGCACTGTTGGATTCCGGATCCTCGTTTTCCGTCGTCGTCCTTCGATTCAACTCAGGACTATGCCGCGACAAGCTACTCGGCCCGGAAGGACGGAGGAGTGTTTGGGGTTTTCCTTATCCCCTTTACTCCCTTCATCCCTGTTAAACTCGCCTTTATGTTTTGCTTTTGAATGTTGATAGAGTCGCAAAAAATCCAATCCGGGACTTTTTGCGAAGTCATCAATGTTGAACGCTTGCCACTACCGCACCTCAGGTTCCAAGTTCCATGTTACAGGTTTCGGGTTTCAGATATTACCTCGACACCTAGATACGTAGATACCTAGTTACAGCCTTATCTCTCCTTTTCCCCTTGTCCCCTCTTCTCCTTTTCCTGTGATTCACTGCGGCCGATGGATTCCAAAAACACGCCGCAATGAATCAGAAACCTCCCCCAGGGTCGCATAGGCACTCACTGATTCCCGGATAAGGGGCATCAGGTTGGAATGACCTTTGGCCCCGTCTTCCAGGGCTTTTAACCTGGCATCCACCTCCGCCTGGTTCCGGCGGCTCCGCACAGCCCGGACCCTCTCCACCTGGGATTTTTCCAGCTCCGGGTCCACCTTGAGAAGCTCACCGGCGAACCCCTCTTCCTTCACAGTAAAGGCGTTGACTCCTACCACGATCTGGTCCCCTGATTCTATCTCCATCTGGTACCGGTAGGCCGCCTCCTCGATCTCCCTGGCCTGGAAACCGGCATCAATAGCCTTCACCGCGCCGCCCAACTGGTCGATGCGTTCAATGTACTGTCCGGCCTGAGCCTCGATGGAGCCGGTCAAGGCTTCAATGGCGTAGGAACCTGCAAGGGGGTCGATGGTGCTGGCGACACCGCTTTCACTGGCGATGATCTGCTGTGTCCTGAGGGCGATTCGCACCGAGTCCTCGGTGGGGAGTGCCAGGGCCTCGTCCCTGGAGTTGGTGTGCAGGGATTGGGTCCCGCCCAGGACAGCGGCCAGGGCCTGGATGGCCACCCGGACCACGTTGTTCTCCGGCTGCTGGGCGGTGAGGGAACAGCCTGCCGTCTGGGTGTGAAACCGGAGCATCCACGAATTGGGGTTCTTCGCGGCAAACCGGTCCCGCATGATGCCGGCCCACAGGCGCCGGGCCGCCCGAAACTTGGCCACCTCCTCCAGAAAATCGTTGTGCACGTTGAAGAAAAAGGACAGCCGTGAGGCAAAAAGATCAACATCAAGACCGCTTTCAATGGCTGCCTGGACGTAGGCGATGCCGTCGGCAAGGGTAAAAGCAACCTCCTGGGCTGCCGTGCTGCCCGCCTCCCTCATATGATAACCGCTTATACTGATCGTATTGAACTGGGGCATCTGGTCTATGCAGTAGGCGAAGATATCGGTGATGATCCTCATGGATGGGGCGGGAGGAAAGATGTAGGTACCCCGGGCGATGTATTCCTTGAGGACGTCGTTCTGGATGGTTCCCCTGAGCTTTGCCGACGCCACCCCCTGCTTCGCCCCAACCTCCGCATAAAAGGATAGAAGGGTCGAAGCCGTTGAATTGATCGTCATGGAGGTACTGACTTTGTCGAGGGGGATCTGGTCAAAGAGGGTCTCAACATCGTCAAGGGAATCGATGGCCACACCCACCCGGCCCACCTCTCCCTCCGCCATAGGGTGGTCCGAGTCGTACCCCATCTGGGTAGGAAGATCAAAAGCCACGGAAAGCCCCGTCTGGCCCTGGTCAAGGAGGTATCTGTAACGCAGGTTCGACTCCTGGGCCGTCCCGAAACCGGCGTACTGGCGCATGGTCCAGAACTGACCCCGGTACATGCTTGGACGCACACCCCTTGTGAAAGGAAATTCCCCCGGGAACCCGAGATCTGTCGTGTAATCGAGGTCCTGAACGTCCGCCGGAGTGTAGAGGGGTTTGACCTCCTGCCCGGAGATCGTGGTGAAGATATCTTTCCGCTCGGGCCTTTTTTCGACGGCGGGACGGTAGGTTTCTGATTCCCAGAGTTCCAACTGCTTTTTCATGTCTTTACTCATAATTAAGAACCTCAAATATTATATATTCTCCCCTCCCTTGAGGGGAGGGGATCAAGGGGAGGGTGAGTCGGCATTTCGCATGATATCCTCAATCACATCTTCGGTTTCATTTAATGCCTGATTGTTCCAGTACCTTAAGACGATGCAACCCTCTTCCTTGAGCCATGAATCTCGCACTCTATCATTTTCATCGCCCAGATGCTGCCCACCATCCAATTCAATGATGAGTTTCTTATCCAGACATACTAAAGTCCACAATATATTTTCCAATAGGATGTTGTCTTCGGAACTTCAGACCCAACATCTGACGTGATCGTATGCGTGACCAAAGACATTGTTCGGCATCGGTCAAGTTTTTGCGAAGGGTTCTTGATCTTGGTGTTTTGTGGGTTGTTATAGTTCACCCCCACCTCAATCCTCCTCCCTCAAGCCGTCTTCGCATCAAGCTACGCCGTGCCAGGCAGGGGGAGGAAGAATACTGAAAGTGTTTTATTTTATGCCCCACCTCGGCTTGTCCCGCCATAGCTTTAGCGACGGCGGATCTTCCCCCCTCGGTAAACACTTTCCCCCTCACCCCTGCCCTCTCCCCCCAGGGGAGAGGGAGAGTAAGGAAATGGACTACTGGGAGGGGAAGAAGAATTGGGAACATGTCTGATTTATTTCCCCTTCGACAAACTCAGGGTCCTCGCAATGACCGGTCTTCGCTTTCAGCCTCCCTTTTCGCCTTTGGCTTCACCGCGACAAGTCGCCGTGGCAGGTAAGTGCGACTGGATTCCGGCTCACGGCGTCCGGCCGTGTCCGGAATGACGGAAGTATTGTTAACCGCTTTTTCCCCGGACTAAAGGTTACTTTGCGGCCCTTTGCGGTGCGGCCTTTTGGTGGCCGCTCTGCGGAACTCTGCGTTAAAGCTTTTATCGTATGTCGAGGATTGCCGAGGGGCGATAATCCCGCCATCAGCGGGACAGATGATGTGCTATTGGCAGCCGTTTTCACGCTACTCCACCACCACCAGGAGCGCTCCCGATTCAACCGTCGCCCCTTCTTCAACTCCGATCTTTTTAATCAAACCCGCCTTTGGCGATTTGATCTCGTTCTCCATCTTCATGGCCTCGACCACGATAAGACCTTGCCCTTGCTCGACCTCGTCCCCCTCTCCCACCAGGATCTTGACGATCTTGCCGGGCATGGAGGATTTGATCTCCTGGACCCCTTCAACGCCCATAGCTGCACTCTTTTTAAGGAGCGCTTTCCGTTCATCGAAAAGTTCAAAATCAAAGTGTTCCCCTTCGATGAGCACCTTGTGGACATCTTTGTCGCTATGGATGTCTACCTGGTAGGAACGGCCATCTATCAGGATGGACAACAGATCACTCTGGGTCCACCGGAGGTCCACCACGTGCTCCCTGTCGCCGATAGTGACTGTGGTGCTGCCCTCTTTGTCTTTACCTATGCTGACCGGGCTCTGCTCTCCCTCAATAATCGCTATGTAAGCCATCTGGACCTCCTGCCGGCCATCTTCCAAAGATCCGTTGCGCCGCCCCCCTGCCCCTCGGGAGCTGCCGTTTCCCTTTTTCGCCTGGCGGTCTGCAGTGCAGCCGCGACGATGGCCACATCCCTTAGTTCTTTATTCTCCGCATCGGCCTCCAGTACAAAGGCATCCCCGATGAAACCGGTGGTGATGTTCCCGTCGAGAAACGCCTTATTTTCCATTACCTTCAGATGGAACGGAATGGTGGTCTTGATCCCTTTTACAATATATTCAGCCAGAGCCCGTTTCATGCGGTTCACAGCCTCCGTCCGATCCCTCCCCCAGGTGCACAGCTTGGAGATCATGGGGTCGTAAAAGAGCGGGACCTCGTACCCGGCATAGACTCCCGAGTCGTCCCTGACTCCGGGGCCGCTGGGAACTCTCAGGGCGAGGATCTTCCCGGGGGAGGGCAGGAAGTTGTTATAGGGATCCTCCGCGTAGATCCTGCACTCGAGGGCCCAGCCGTTCATCTTCACCTCATCCTGGGTGATCGAAAGCTTCTCACCGGAGGCGATCCGGAACATCTCCTTGGCAATATCCACACCGGTGATCATCTCTGTTACCGGGTGTTCCACCTGCAGGCGTGTATTCATCTCGAGGAAGAAAAAGTTCTTGTGCCGGTCCACAAGGAACTCCACCGTTCCCGCGCTCCAGTAACCGGCTGCTCTGGCCGCATCCACCGCCGCCTTGCCCATGCGTTCCCTGAGCTCTTGGTCAAGAGCCATGGAAGGGGCCTCCTCGATGACCTTCTGATGGCGACGCTGGATGGAGCACTCACGTTCAAAGAGGTGGACCACGTTGCCGTGACGATCAGCGAGGACCTGAAACTCAATATGCCGGGGATCCTCGACATACTTCTCGATATACACGGCATCGTCACCAAAGGAGGATCGGGCCTCAGAGCGAGCCGCCCGGATGGATCCCTCGATCTCCTTCTCTTCGTTTACGACCCGCATGCCTTTACCACCGCCGCCCGCTGCCGCCTTGATCATCACCGGCAGCCCGATCTCAAGAGCTCTCCTGGCCAGCTCAGCGTCATCCTCGATGAGCTCGGTGCCGGGCACTACAGGTACCCCGGCCTCCATCATCGTCTTGCGGGCTATCGTTTTGTGCCCCATCATCTCGATGGCGGCCGGCGAAGGACCGATAAAGATGATCCCGTTGGCGTTGCACATCTTGGCAAAGGCCGGATTCTCCGCCAGAAAACCGTATCCCGGGTGTATTGCGTCCACCCCGGCGACTTTCGCCACATCGATGATGCGATCCATCACCAGGTAGCTTTCGGCCGAAGGGGGCGGGCCGACACAGTAGGCCTCGTCGGCGCACCTGACATGAAGGGCATCGCGGTCGGCCTCCGAGTAAATGGCAACGGAGGGGATCCCCAACTCCTTGCAGGCCCGGATGAGCCTTACAGCGATCTCACCGCGATTTGCTATGAGTACTTTCTTAAACATCGTTTTTTCCCTCGTCTGATCTCGTTGAAAAAACTTTCTTTAGAAATCTGGATGTTTCCCTGCCAGATTTCTAAAGCGGAATATTCCCATGTTTACGGGGCGGATTCTCATCCCTCTTCGACAGGCACATCTCCAGAACCTTGATGAGCCGGGGTCTTGTCTTCTGGGGCAAGATCACCTCGTCGATGTACCCCAGCTCCGCCGCCTTGTAGGGGTTGGCGAAGGTTTCTTTGAAGTGGTCCACAAGTTCCGTCTTTCGGGCCACCGGATCGGCTGATTCTTTGAGCTCGTTCCTGAAGATGATATTCACCGCGCCATCCGGTCCCATGACGGCGATCTCCGCGGTGGGATAAGCGAAGTTAAAATCGGCCCTGATGTGCTTGGAGTTCATGACGCAATAGGCGCCACCGTAAGCCTTCCGGGTAATGACGGTGAGCTTGGGAACGGTGGCCTCGCAAAAGGCATAAAGAAGCTTGGCGCCATGGGTGATGATCCCTCCGTATTCCTGGTCCACCCCCGGGAGGAACCCGGGGACGTCCTCGAAAACCACAAGGGGGATGTTGAACGCGTCGCAGAATCTGACGAACCTGGCCGCCTTGATGGAGGCGTTGATATCCAGAACCCCCGCGAGGTTCGCCGGCTGATTGGCCACAACTCCCACCGAATGCCCGTTCAGACGTATAAAGCCGATGACAATGTTCCCGGCATAGTGTTCCTGGATCTCGAAGAAGTAGTTGTCGTCGGCCACTGTGGTGATGATCTCTTTGATGTCGTAAGGTTTGTTGGAGTTGTCAGGGACGATGTCATTCAGGGACTCATCCTCCCTCAGGGGATCATCCTCCGTGGGAACGAAGGGCGGATCCTCGGCGTTGTTCTGGGGAGCGAAGGACAGGAGCTCCCGAACCATTCCGAGGGCTTCCTTCTCATCTTCTGCGGCCAGGTGGCACACACCGCTCTTCGAGGCGTGGGTCTCGGCGCCGCCCAATTCCTCCTTGGTAACCTCCTCGTGGGTCACCGCCTTGATCACCTCCGGTCCGGTAATGAACATGTAGCTCGTGTTCTTCACCATGATGATGAAGTCTGTGATGGCCGGGCTGTAAACCGCCCCTCCCGCGCATGGTCCCATAATGAGGGAGATCTGCGGAACCACCCCGGAGGCGAGGGTGTTGCGAAGGAAGATATCTGCGTAACCCCCAAGGCTGACGACCCCTTCCTGGATCCTCGCCCCGCCCGAATCGTTGAAACCGATCACAGGGCAGCCGTACTTCATGGCCAGGTCCATGATCTTGACCACTTTCTCCGCGTAGGCGCCGGAGAGGGACCCGCCGAAAACGGTAAAGTCCTGGGCGAAGACGAACACCTTGCGGCCGTTGACCTTCCCGTACCCCGTAATGACACCGTCACCCGGGATCTTCTGCTTCTCCATCCCGAAATCGTTGCAGCGGTGAGTCACGAACTTGTCCATCTCCACGAAGCTGCCCTCATCGAGAAAAAGGTTGACCCTCTCCCTGGCGGTAAGTTTACCGGCTTCGTGCTGCTTGGCTATGCGGGTTTCACCACCGCCAAGCTCGGCCTGGGCATCCTTCTCTTTAAGCAGTTCGAACTTCTTTTCAAGGGACATGACCTATCCTCCGGTTAATATCTTTTATTGTCCTGGAACTGGGATTGAGCGAAAAACACAGTATACAAATTAAACCTCCGCTGGACAATAACCAGCGAAAATTTAATCACGTATCAGGTATGAAGCTTCAAGAGGTGGAACTCATAAAGAGATCTGGTTCAAGCTCCAGGTTCCCGGTCCTGGCTACATGATGAAGTGGTAATTGTACATGACGCTCAGCACAGTGGTCGTAGCGTCACCCACATTCAGGTATTTAACTCCGCCCGACTCCACATCGATGTCCCAGGCATGAACACGCAGCCCGAAATCCACACTGTGCCCCGGGGTGATATAGTAATCAAACCCTCCGCCTAAAAAAGAGAGGTGCCGGTAAAGGAGTCTGTGAAAAGGTCATAGTCCATGGTGTGACTGCCCAGACCCACAACCAGGTAGGGTGACAGTCCACTCCCTGTGCCAAAGGCGAACTCGGCGCCTATGTCAAAACGGGAATATAAGAAGTCGTCACCGAAGGGGTCCTCATGACCGCTGAAGCCGAGGACAAAATCCAGGGCAAAGGTCGGCTGAAAATAGTACCCGAAGTTGAAGGTCAGCCCCTGACCCGATTCAATGTCGCTGAAATCCTTGCCCAGATCAACCGTATTAATCCCGCCACCCACATACCATTGTCCTGCCTGGGCCGGTACTGCGGCAAGCAGAGTAAAAGCCAGGAGCAGAACGGCCAACAGGATCGTTCCAACTTTCAGCGCTTTCATTTTATCCCCCTTTGAAATAGGCCAAAAATTCTTGTCTGCGAATTATAGCAGAAGAAGGCAGGAAAAATCAGTGCCAAGTTCCAGGTTCCTGGTTTTTGGTTCCTGGATTGTTCCAGGCACCTGAACCAGGTACCAGGCACCGGTTTTCGATGACATACATCGCGGATTTCCAAGGGGCGATAATCCCGTGATCTGCGGGGCAGGTTGTCGCACTTGATGGACAATGCTTATCGGCTGCCAAGAGTGCGCCGGATACGAGCATACGTCGGTGAAGGTGGAATGTGGAAGGTGGAAGGTGGAAGATTGTCGCACCTGGATGGACCGCGCTTATCGGCCCAGGAGAATGGGTGAGCCCATTCGACAAGTCTCAGGGTCTTGTGAATGCAAGGCCCGAGGGAGGGTGGGACCAGCTTGTCACGCCATAGCTCGAAGAGCGACGGCGGAAGGCGTATATGGGACATACGGTGAGGATTTCCGAAGGACGATAACGCAGTAGATGACCCCTTATTGGAAGCCTCCCCCAAAAAAGGTTTCAGTTGTAATCCCTACCGGAGATAAATTCATACCCCTTCCAGAAGCCTTCTACGTTTATATCCGCCCCCTTCCCGATCGTCTCCCGGATGGTCCTGACTGCAGACTCCGTATCAACGATATTGGAAACAGCTACCAGAGCCCCCAGCATGACCATGTTCAGGGCCTGTATATGCCCGACTTCCCGCGCGATCGTATCGGCAGGTATGAAGACAGGCTCCACTCCCCCCTCCCTGAACAGTTCAGTGAGGGTATCGATGGTGGGGTACTTTTCCGGCGCAATGGTGGAATGATAAGGCATCCTGGTTGCCTGGCTGACAAGGACCTTGCCGTCCCTCTTCAGATAGGGCACGGTGTGGAGGATCTCACCAAGCTCCAGAGAAAGGATAACATCGGCACAGCCGTGGGTTATTTTGGGACAGATACGGTCTCCGGCACGGATGTGGCTGCTCACAGATCCCCCCAGTTGAGCCAGCCCGGAGTGGACATAGAAGCTGGGGTTAAGACCTTCTGCCAGCATGGATTTGGCAAGGATCTCCGAAAAAAGTACGATCCCCTGTCCACCGATCCCGGCGGCAACAACGTTAAATTCCAAACCTCTTCCTCCTGATCTTCAGGGGATTACTGCTGATCGCGGAGCTGGGACAAAAGTTGACACACAGGCCGCAGCTCTGGCAGTCCTCCTGGTTGATCCTGACATCGTCACCATCCCGGATTATGGCCGGACAGGCCAACGCTTCGATACAGGTACGTTCACACCCTTCAAATCCAGGGCACTTTTTAGGATTGATGCGCATTGCAAGATCCCAGGTTCGGGGCTGACGGGCTACACAGGGTCCCCGGAGTATCAGTACGTTCACTCCACGGCCGGTTAACATCTTTTTATATGCGCGAATAGACTTTTTCAGCCTGTAGGGGTTGACCACCTTCACAGAGTTCACGCCGAGTCCCCGGGAGATCTTTTCGATGGGGATACGGATCTCATCGCCGCCCACGGTGCCGATATTGCTCTGGTAACCGGTCATAGCCGCCCAGTTGTTATCCAGGACGACAACAGGCAGATCCTGCCCCGTAGCCACCGCGTTGATCAAAGGGGAAACACCTGAGTGATAGAAGGTCCCATCGCCGATGGTGGCGACAACCGGTTTTTTCATGCCGGCCCCAATAAAACCTTCCGCAAGACCTATGCTGTTGCCCATGGAAACTTCCGTCCAGCAGATAGAGAACGGTTCGTTGATGCCAAGAACAGTGCAGCCGATGTCTCCGGTGACCACGATCTCGGAAGGATCCATCCCCAGTTCCTTCATGGCCTTGATCATGGCGTAGTATGAGTTGCGGTGGGGGCAGCCGGCACAAAAGGTAAGCAGACGATGGACCTTAAGGGACTCGGCCTTTTCATCAATATCCAGACCGTGGCAGGCCTCTATTTTCTCGCCGAGAACCTCTGAAAGTGCTTCACGGACCTGGTCGGGTGAGAGGTCCCCCACCCTGGAGACCAGGCCGTCTTCCTTGCCGAACACCCGAGGGGGGTTCTCCATCATGCTTGCCTGGACCCTGACCCTTCTCTCAATGATGGGTTCCAGTTCTTCCAATACCAGGATCCGTTCAGTACTCTGCAGAGCCTTAATTATCTTGCCCAGGGGAGCCGGATGGGCCGTTGAAACCTTGAGACGTGTCAGATCAAGGTCATGTTTTTCCAGGGTCTCCATCAGGTAGTCCCAGGCAAGAGAGGACGCAATAACACCTACCCTGGTCCCTTTTTCAGTGAGGATATTGAGATGGTCCGCGACAGCGGCAGTTTTCTCCACCCGGTCCAGAGCTTCCTGATGCTGTTTCCGGCACCTGATGGATCCCGCTTTGGTGTATTTATCAATATTGAATTCGAAGTGGGCCTTCTGGCGCATGCGGCGGACCTCGCCCAGGGTCACCTTGCTGTAGGTGTTGGACAAAACCGTCGTACTGCGAAGGAAAACCGGGCCGCCTATCTCTTCCGAAAGCTCAAAAGCATACCTGGTAAAATCCAGCAGTTCCTGTGGATTAGCTGGAACCAGCATGGGAGCTGAAGACAGAAGAGCGTAGTATCTGGAGTCCTGCTCAACCATCCCGTAATAGACATTGGGATCATCACCAACGTAGATGACCAACCCCCCGACTGTACCGGAAGCAGCCACCGAAAGGATTGAGTCGGAGGCTACGTTCAGCCCTGACATCTTCATGGTAACGAGAGATCTGAGGCCCGCCCAGGAATTGCCTGTTGCAATATCAAAGGCAACCTTTTCGTTTATGGCCCACCTGGCCCGGATCGGGGAATCGGCAGACTTGAGGATCTCGATGACCGGGGTGGTGGGAGTACCGGGATACCCGGTGACGAGAGAAACACCTGCCTCGATACAACCACGTGCAATGGATTCATTCCCGGAGAAAAGAACGTCGGTACCTGGACTGTCAATGGTGATGAAGGATTTCATATAAGAGGGTTACTTGAGAAGAGAGGAAATTTCCTTGAACTCTGCTGTTCCTGCCTTTTCAAGGATCTGAAAAGCGACGGTCTCAGAGGATGTTACAATGGCGCCCGCCCGCTCCATGAACCTCATCGCAGCGTCACGGTTTCCATCAATGCGGGAGCAGACAGCATCCCATGGTAGATGAACGGTGTAGCCCATATCCAGCAAGTCGGTGGCGGTCTGAAGCACACAGATATGAGCCTCCATGCCGGTGAGGATAACCTTGCGCCGGCCAAGTGCATCGAGAGCGCGGGTGAACGGTTCTTCGCCGCAACAGGAGAAATGGATCTTTTCCACCGGATCAACACCCGCAAGCTCTGATGCAAGAGCTTCTACCGTAGGGCCAAGACCTTTCGTGTACTGCTGGGTCAGGATAATGGGAATATCGTGCAGCTTTGCAGCGCGGATAAGAACACCGATAGCGGCCTCAACCTGCTGACGCCTATCCATTACCCTGGCCAGCCTCTCCTGGACATCGACTACTACCAGAACGGCTTCGGACGCTTTGAACCTCATTTTATCGATCATTGTTAAACCCCGTGATTTGTGATTCGTAATTCGTGATTCGGAAATGACCTCAAATCCCAGATCATTGCTTTAGCGTTTTAAAATCTAGACACCAGACCCTAGATCCTAAACACCTATTTTTTACTCGCTTTTCGCTTCAAGTGAATCGTAGCCAAGGCGGTTGGAGATCTCCTCGCACGCCCTCTTGATCAAGGGGACGTAATCTTTCCTTATCTTTTCCATACTCATGCGGACCGAGGGACCTGATATGGAAATGCCTCCCACAGCCTTGCGTGTATAGTCGAAAATGGGAGCACCGACACACCTTACACCCTCATCCCACTCCTCGTCGTCCAACGCGTACCCGAGTTCCTTGACGAGGACCAGGTGTTCCAGGATTTTTTTCCGATCGGCGATCGTGTTGGGCGTGAACTTTTTCAGCTCTTTTTTGCCCAGAACCTCATTGATCGTTTCCGATGTCTCGTAAGCTAACTGCGCTTTTCCTATAGCGGCGCAGTAGGTGGGCACACGGCACCCGACGCGGGAGAGAACACGCACAGTGTGGTTGGATTCGACCACGTCAAGGTAGAAAGCGTACCGGTCCTTCAATATCCCGATATACACATTCTCGTTAACCTTATTGTTGAGTTCCTCCATTACAGATCGAGCTACCCGCAGCAGGCCCGTATGGCGGATATAGGTCTGCCCCAACTCCAAAGTTCCGAGGCCCAGACGATAGTTGTCCGTTGCCATGTTTTGATCGATATATCCCCTGCTCTCAAGGGTCGCAAGAATACGAAAAATGTTGTTTTTGTGAAGTTTTAGTCTTCGTGACAGTTCAGTTATGCCCAGTTCATCCGCTTCCGAGTGGAACGCTTCCAGGACATCCAGAGCATGATCCACCGACTGGATAATGTAATCGGTTTTTTTCCTTTTGGTCTGGGTCATATCTGCCTCCGTACAGGACCAAAATCCATAACCTCGCAAGAAGTCTCTTCGAAACTTTTGAAGGGCGGTCACGCCTAAGGTGTGATCCCCTGCCAGTCCCGCCGATGGCGGGATCAATGGAGCGAAGTGAATCCGTCCCACGCCGCAGGCGTGGCCCCCACCCCGGTCCCGCCGACGGCAGGACTGCTTGATGGACTTTTTTTAAATCCATCAACTTTGGATCAAATCATAATTTGACAATCAGGAATTGTATTGGTGGCAGGAAGATAAGTCAAGAACGCGAAATCCATCGTGAAAAACTGTTCAATAAATATGTGCACACTGAATTTCGCGTATGAAGGTAGCTTAGAACCATGAGATGCGGATGGGAGACACCTCAGGAAAGGAAAACAGTACTTTGACCATTAATTTCCCAGATAAATAAATCCCGGGGCTCTACCACGGGATTTATTTATTCTTGCCCCTTACCTGTGAGATACCCCATTTTCCTTGAAACCTTTTTGGAATGATCAAGAACTGCAGGGACAATCTCTTCAACAATTTTCTCTTCAGGAAGCCTGTCAGCCGGCCCGCTGACAGATATGGTACCCTGTATCTTTCCATAATAATCCAGTATGGGAGCCGCGACACACTTCAGCCCCATTGTCCACTCCTCATTGTCTACCGCGTACCCACTCTCCCCTACCTTGATGATCTCGGTCTTCAGCTTACGTTCGTCAGTAATCGTGTGTGGTGTCATTTTGTCGAGGATCATGGTCTCAAACAGTTCATCCACCATGGGTTTTCCCAGGAAGGCGAGAAACACCTTGCCGGTGGCCGTACAATGGGGGGACACTCTGGTTCCAAGGCGTGAGACTACCTGGATCGTCTGGTCAGCAATAACCTCATCCAGATAAAAAACGTAACCACCGCGTAAAACCGCCAGATAGCTGTTCTCTCTTAGTTCAGATGAGAGAGCCTCCATCTGCGGATGGGTTACAGACACCAGACTGGTGTGCCTCAGGTAGGCCTGCCCGGCCTCGAAAGCCTTGAGACCCAGCCGATAGTTTCCGGTACGAGGGTTCTGCTCAACGTAGTCACGGCTCTCCAGGGTAGCCAGAATACGGAAAACGTTATTTTTATGCAGTTTAAGCAGCTTGGCCAGTTGCGTCACCCCAAGTTCAGGTTCATCAGCCCTGAACGCCTCCAAAACATCAAACGCATGATCCACGGAGTGGATGATATAATCACTTTTTTTCCTCTTGATCATCCTAACCTCAAAATCATGGCGTTCGATACTTTTCTGTTATAAAAAACGGGGATGCCCCTCCAGGAGGGGGGGCAAACCAGAGGAGCATCCCCTTTCCCATCGCTGGGAACCTTAAGATTATCAGTCAGTTCACTCACCAAGCTTCTCGTCACGGGGCGCCTCACCGATTCCTGATTTGCGACCCATTCCCAATCGGTCGATCCTTTCCTGAACTGCGTGAAGATAACGCCCTGTTCCGTCCCACAGTTCTTTGAAGCGCTTGTACGTTTTGAGGGCGTCATCAGTCCGATCCATCTGCTCGTAAACGAGGCCAAGATGCATATAGGCTTCTGCCATCTCCGGCTTCAGGTGGATCACCTGTTCGTAGGCCATGGCAGCATCCTGAAGCCTCGGTTTTTTTGTCAGCACCTCCAACCCCTTAACCGGCTGCTCATCGAAAAGGAAGGCAGAACCGAGGTTGAGAAGCGCTTCCACGAAATCAGGTTTGATGAGAACCGCCTTCTTAAAGCAATCCTGGGCGTTGCTGTAGTCTTTCATGTCGAAGTAGGCAATACCCATATTGCTGTAAGCTTCCGCGAAATTAGAATCCGCCCTGACGGCGTTTTTGAAATATTCAATGGCCGGCAATATTTTGCCCTGGTCGAAAAGTTCGTTCCCCTTGACCCAGTAGTCGTGCGCTGCGGGGTTCCTCGTAAATCGATCTTTCATATGCTGTACCCCCCCGGGTATTAATCTAATCTCAGATCCAAGATCTCAAATCTCAAAAAAGCTTCTGCACAGCATCTCTGAGATTTGCGATTTGCGATTTGAGGTTGAGTTTATAGTTGGTGGACTCGTAAAAAGTCCATCACCGCGCCCCCGTTTGGGGCGCCCGAATCAATGGCGTGGTATATGAGTCATTGATTCGTGAGGAAAGGGGAAACGACGCTTTTCACTTTCCGACGAGCAAAAAGCCGATAACGGACTTTTTGCGACCCTGTCATAGTTAGCTGTACTCAATATACTCCGTAAAAATTTTGCATCCCAGAACCTGGGCAAGACTGCAAAGGTAGTCTTCCACATCGCCCAGGTCGCAGTCCTTGGTCACCACCTCAAGTGTTTTCCCGTCTATGGCAAAATACACCGTTGGAAAGCCCCAGCTATCCGGGCTGAACCTGGCTCCCCGCTCGCCCAAAAGGGTGTAAGTACCAGGTTTATCACTCCATGCTTCCAGTTTGGTTTTGATCTCGTCCAATTTCTGCTCTTTTTCAAATTCACATATTTTGTAACTAAAGTCATCGTACATGGCTGTGGTGCCCCCTCATTCAGTAAACTGTTCTGTGTCAGCATTCCACCGACGCTTCTTTGGTGAAAGGATGCTTTTCTTCAATGATCCGCAAAAAATACCCAGGGCACAATGAGCGGAGGATAAGGAAACGGGAGGGGACGGTATGTCCCCTCCCGCCGGTAAAGCAATTTATTTCTCTGCAGCCAGATCTCTCTTGGTCTTACGGCCAAGGTAGATCCTGTTCGGATCGCAAACCATCCGCGCGATCTTGATCTCCTCGTGAGAGGGAGCCGCGAAAGGCTTGAAGTCCTTTGCTTTTTTGAGCTGCCAGCTTACGTTCTCCGTAACGAGGGACTCGTCGATGCCGGGGTAGATCTCCGACATCTCGAGTTCGCCGGTCTCAGGGCTGGAGCGGAAGATGCACAGGTCGGACACGATGGTGGTCCCGCTTCCGCGGAAAAGACCCATGTGCCAGCGGTCCTCGGCGGTGCCCAGGGGGCCCCTGCTTCCGGTAACTGAGGTGACGTACTCGTTCACCTCGGGGAAGCGCCTCTTCTCCTGAACCATCATGGCGAGACCCATGTCGGCGTAGGAGGCGATGTTGTTGGCGCCACCGGAACCGGCAAAGCGCACTGCGGGACCGGTCTTGCCATCGTCACGGGCGCTCTTGGAGTAGTAGCCGCCCATGGCGGTGGAGTTCAGGTTCCCGTACTTGTCGCACTCCGCCCCGCCCAGCATTCCGAAAGTGCAGAAACCGCGCTGGGCGAAGGTGCCGAAGGTATCGGCCATGTTGGAGAGGGTGGAACACATGTAGCCACCCCTGGCCTCGGAAACGGAGATGGGGACTTCGATAAGCTTGGGATCGAGGATCCCGGCCTCCATGATGATGAGGGCGTTGGGGGCGTAGGTGTGCTGGGCCATCATGCATCCGATCATGGGAAGACCGGTGCCGGCAAAGATGAACGAAAAGTCATAGGTCTGCCGGGCAGCCGCGATGCAAAGCAGCTCCATTGTCGTATACTTCTCTGGATCGATCCCCTTTTCCTTGCAATACGCCTCATACTCAGTGTCATCCACATGAGTCCAGGCCTTGGGATCGGATTGTCTAATAACGGACATATCTTACCTCCTCATTGGGCAAGAAGATTCAGCCAAAGCCTTACAGAGGCCTGGCCAGACCAGGCTTGTAGCCATACGTAGAATCGGCACGAAGTTCGAAGAGCCTCTGGAGACCTTTTGTCCCGGTGATCGTGGGGTAGCCGTCACCCGGGCGCGTGGACAGGAAGGTCCACTCGTCTTCCATGACCCAGTCTTTAATGTATTTGTTGACCTCGGCCTTTTCCTTCCGGTTGACCTGAGTGTAGGCTCTCCAGAAATCCCAGTCGTAGTCGTAGTAATACGGGACCTGGCCGGGGAAACCGCCGTAGGGCACTTCGACGATGGCGTCGATATACTGCATGGCGATGGTGTTGGAATACGGCTGAGCGCGGAGCTCTTCTTCCGTAACAACCTTCTCAGTCTGAACAACGCAGTACTTGGCTGAAATAGCCTGCTCGGCGTCAGGTCCCAGGATACCTTCGATCCGGGTAGTACCTTTCTCGCCGACCCTCTGGGCGAGGATGATGGTCACCTCGGGAAGGATGGGCGGAACCAGGATAACCTTGACACCCTTGTTGCCGGTGTAGGCGGTTGACTCGCGGATCAGATCGAGAGCGTTGGTCTTGTTGGAAGTACCGTCGCCGTCTTCAAAGGCATGGGGGCGCAGGCCCCACCCGTCGAATGGATCTTCGATGACTGCCATTCGATGGGGAGCGACGGATGGATGGATCCAGGACCCATCGGCCTTCTTGCCGCGGAGGCCCATTTTCTTGAAGGTGTCATTATCCATCATGCTGGTCCCGAACTCCGACATACAGGGAGCGAAGGGCCAGCCGTAGCGTCCCGCCACCGTCCGGAGACCGTAGCCGTAGTTGGAGTAATCCTCTACGTCGATGGTGCCGTCCTGAATGGAGCGGCGGACACTGTATGCCACCGGCTGGATGCCTTCCAGTCCGATATACGTCGTGTCCAGAAGTTTAACCAGTCCGGCTGCGGCCCAGAACTCACAAATGGAGGCACCGCCGTTCATGGTAACGAAAAGGTCCTTGATATCCTGACGGATCACCTCACGTGCCAGCGCCATTGGCTTCTTGGTATAGCTGAAGCCGCCGGGGCAGATGCAGGTTCCCTTCTTGACGAAGGTCTTGACCGCATCAGAGAGGGACATGATCTTGTCTTTTCCCCTCATAAAAGTGGGGATAGTCGCCTCTGCCATAACCTATTCTCCTTTCATCCTGATCTTGGCTGATAAAGCCGTTTAACTCTTGAGCTCCAACCTGCGATTCCAGGTCGCACGAAGGATCCGGTCCATCCGGTCTCTGCTGTTCCTGGAGTGTTCCAGGATGTCGGAGAAATGACGAATACCGGTCTTGATCTCTTCTTCAATAACGTCCAGCGTCATCTTGTCACTGATCTTGTTGATCTCCGTCTCCAGCGTCTCGAGAGTCTCGGGCACCCTCCTGAGAGGGATGCGCATGTCGTTGTAGGCCACGGCGACAATAGTCATGTCCCATGCCGCGGAGATAACCTTCTGCCAGGTCTCCAACGATTCCTTGGGCTCAACACTCGGAGAAAGTTTAAATTCCTCTTCCGATATCTGGGCCCGCATGCGTTTGCGTTGCTCCATATTTACACCTCCTTCCGTTATAGGACTTTTTGTTTTTCATTCAGTGTGCTGATTCGAGCATCAATCTATTTGTTAATAGAGTCGCAAAAAGTCCATTCGCGGCTTTTTGCTCCACGGAAAACGAAAAGTGTCATTTCCGTTTTCCCTACAAATCAATGACTGACATTGCTGGTCATTGATTTGGGCGCCCCACTGGAGCGCGTTGATGACTTTTTACGAAGTCATCAACGCTCTGATATTACTTCTTGCGCCTGTCATCAACACGGGCGCTGGCAGTCTTTCCCTCTCCGGATGTGGCACGGGGCAGCTCGTCGGGACCGATCAGATCCACGACCTTGGGGTTCACATCGGTGACACCCTTGACAGCGTTCTTCATCTCGACCTTCAAGCGGTCCACAAGGGCGCTGTCGCTGAGGAACGCTTTGTCCTTGAGCTCGATCCTCAGGGTGAAAAAGTCCATGCCCCTTTTGTCGGTCTCGACGACGATACGGAAGTTGGCCCCCATCTCGGGGAAGGGCGACAGAGCCTCTTCAACCTGGCTCGGGAAAACAATGAGGCCGGAGATGGACACGGCGTCATCGGAGCGCCCCTTGATGGCCGCCATCCTGGGATGGGTCCTGCCACAGGCACAGACTTTCCAGGTCAGGGATGCAAGGTCCCGGCTCCTGTAGCGGATGAGAGGGGTCCCCGTGTTAACCAGGTTGGTCCACACCATTTCCCCATCCTCGCCGTCGCCCACAGGCTCCCCGGTATCAGGGTTGATGCACTCAGCCAGGAGGTGATCGGCCCAGGCGTGCATCTTCTGTGGCATATCCTCCGTACGTGCTTCACACTCACAGGTCATGCCGGGCCCGAGAAACTCGGTCATACCGAATTCATCAAAGGCCTTGACGCCAAACAGTTCTTCGATCTTGACGCGGGTGGCCCAGGGCCAAGGCTCGGCACCGTGAAGGCTGACCTTGCATGTGGAGTCCTTGGCCAGATCAAAACCCTTCTCCTGAGCCTTCTGTCCAACGTAAAGGGCGAAGGACGGTGTGGCGCAGAATGAATGAACCGGCAGGTCCACCAGGATGTCTACCATTCGGTCCGACTGGCCGCCGGACAGCGGTATGGGTGCGGCGCCCATTCTCTGCGCGCCGTAATGGAATCCGAAACCGCCTGTGGGAAGCCCGTACCCGAAGGAGTTCAGGAAGATGTCTCCCGGGCGGGCACCAACCATCCAGAGCTCCCGGGCGTTCCGGTCGGCCCACAGGTCGATATCGTGCTCGTTGGCAAAGATGAGAACCGGCTTACCTGTGGTTCCGGATGTACTGTGCATCTCCCTCATCTCAGACATGTCGCCTGTGACGATCTTTGTGGGATAACCGTCCCGGATGGTCCCCTTCTCCATGAAAGGCACCTTGCTGATGTCGTCAAGGGTCTTCAGGTCGCTCGGGTTAAAACCGGCGTCATCGTAGACCTTCTTGAAATAAGGGTTCGTGTTATAAATGTAGCTTACCTGTTTTTTAAGGAGATCAAGCTGAAGCTTCTTGAGCTTCTCGACCGGCATGGTCTCGATCTCTGGCTGAAAGTATGGGCTCTTAGGATCCTGAGTTCTCGTTTTGACCTGCATAGCTCCTGTTTCTCCTCCCTGGTAATCAAAGCGGACCAACTGCCCCCAGAACCCACGGGTTAAAGGAACCGTTGTCACGCCCGGGCATGAAGCCCCATTATTTCAGATATCTGCCCCCCCGTTCGGGCGACTTTGAGCAGATTGGCGAACTGTTTGGTTATTAAGAACAAACTGACGTTCTTTTCAGGTGTACTTTTCTAGAAAAAGAAGCGGGTGAACTTCTTCGCCACCCCCTCAATCAGCCTATTCAATGATTTAATATGCTGTTTTACTGTGCGATATAACGGAGTTTTATAACACCGTTTTAAGTGTGTCAAGAAAAAAGGGGAAAAAAGAACATTCCAGCAGTTTCAATAACGTTATTGGGGGTTCAGTCAACAAGGATAATAACCTAAAAAATAGATATTATGGGGTTTCCAAGAGGCTTTTGGAGCGACATTAGAGTGCATTATTTTGCAGAGTGCATTATTTTGCACGCACAAGCGGTTTGCAGACCAAAACGGCCAAAATGCAGAGTGGGGAGATTTCAGCCGAACATTTTGATAACCGATGTTTTATTTTAGGGGACTATTCAGATCCGTTTATTGCAGTAAAACGGAATTTGGGCCAGATCCCGGAGGGACTGGGGAAGAATGAAGAATGTAGAACGTAGAATAATAAACCAGCTTCAGCCTTTAGTTGTGATTTTCAGCTTTTGATCTTCATCTGAGTTCTACATTCTGAGTTCTACATTCTAGACCTTTATTATTTCCCTCTCCGTCACGGTAAGCCTCTCCAGCCCATCGTCGGTTACCAGATAAGTGTCTTCAATTCCTGTTATCCCTTTACCCGGGTGAAAGACCTTGGGTTCCAAAGCAAAAACCATCCCGACTGCGAGGGGGCAGTCCAGTCTGGGAGCCAGGAAAGGGTATTCGTCCACTTCAAGTCCAACGCCGTGGCCCACGAAGCGAACCTGCTCTCCCGGAGGACCCATAAAGCGATCCGCGATCCCCATTTCCCCGGCAGCTGAAACAGCGGTATCGTACAGGCTGCTCCAGGCAGCCCCTGGCCGGGCTTCCAGGACCACCCGGCCCTGAATATCACGAGCCTGGTTGAACCCCTCTTCCAGCCCTTCATCCAGATCACCTATGACCATCAACCTCGTCTGGTCGATGAGGTAACCACCAACGTTGCCTACGAAGTCCACACTCACCGGCTCGTTACGCTTTATGGTCCTGAACCCGGCGCCCTGGGCGATGGAGGGGTTGACCCCTTTGCCGCCGGAGGGTGCGTCGATGTGGGACATAAGAGCCGAATGTTCCCCTGTGATGATGTGACCGTAGAAAAGCTCCTGGTTAAAACCCCGCATTCGGAGGATCCCCTGGTGGCCTAACTCCCGGGCCCGCTTTTCCAGGATCGAGGCGAACTCCACCTCTCTCATCCCTTCCGTCAGGGTCTCCCTTGCCGTGTCGATGACCTTTCCCACCTGGACACCCGCCGCTCTTATCCTCTCTATTTCATAGGCAGATTTGATGGCCCGGACCTCCCGGACAAGAGGGCCCAGGTCGACCCAGTCCGCTCCCTCCACCATAGAGGAAAAGCGCTGGTACAGGGCAGCCGGGATCACGTCCAGCTCGAGACCAAGCCTGGTAGCGTGCAGGGCATCGAGGTCCTCAAGTGAAAGAGGTATCTCCTTGAAACTCTTGAACGGGATCAACTGAAGGGGGGTCTCTGCCTTTGCCCTTTCCAACGATCTGCGGCACAGGTAGCGGGGATCTCCCTCGGCAGGGATTATAAGCACGCCGTCCTGGATCGTGCCGGAGAAATAGAACCGGTCGATAAGCTGCACGATGAGAGCAGCCTTGATCTCCTGGCGCTGGAGGAGGGACTGGAATCTTGAAATCCTTGAACGGATCTCTTCCTCAGGGACAGTATTATACGTTAGGGCTATTGAATCATAATCGGGCATGGTAATTCTCCGTTCACAGATTTCAAGATTCGTACGCGCGTGTATGCGTGGAGCGTGAATCCGTAAGTTCCCGGTCGACCTATGGACCTGCCGACCTTCGCACACACGCACGTACACACTTACGCACACACGTCTTTTACGGTACCTCTATCGCCCCTATATCCCCCATGGCACCCGCCGGGCGGGTATTACCCAGCTGATCAGTGTTGATTAGGCTTACAGAGCTGGTTCTTCTCCTTATAACTGTCGGTCCGTTACCGCTCTCGTAGAACTGTTCCCAGAAGTCGTCGGCGAGTTTCTCGGTACCCAAAGGTCCCGGGCTGGCGGCGATGGCGGCATCCAGATCCCTCCAGAACGTGATCCATGGCTGGTTTTCAGGGTGGTCATCGGGGTCCGGCCAGGTGACAACCGGGCCATAGAAAGTCACCCCTGACAGCGCCGTGGTATCGAACAAGGCACTGTAATTCTGATCATATCGAGAATCGATCTCATTAAGAACATCCAAGAGGAAACCGTCACCCTCGCCAAAGGGTATCTGGGTGGAAAAGCCCGCCTCTATATATGTCACCATGTATCCGGCGTCCGGTATGGCGTCCAGAGCATCCCCCGCAGGGGGATACCAAAGGACCGTGTCTTGCCCGGGGCTCACTCCCACCGACTGGATGGTCGGATGGTACTGGATGGTTCCCAGAAAAAGAACGTCCGAGACCTGCACACCGTCCTGATCCCCCTCCTTGGGATAGTGTTTCCGGCTGAGATAATAACTCCACCATGGGACCGGCACGTGGATGTAATCGAAATTCAGATTCCCGATGAGGTTGTAGCCCCAGCTGTAAAAATAGATGAGTGATCCGGTAAACAGATCGCTGGCCTCGCCATCCACTGTGTTGCCGGCGATGATGGACTGCTGGATCTGCATGTCTTCAACGACGTGGGCATCGCCAACCGTGGCCCCCACGCCGCCCCCGCTCATGTTGGGCTCCCCGTGGAAGGTGGCCGCATAACCGGTCACTTCATTCTCAGCGATGGTACATCCGTCGATCCTGAGGTAACCATTGGACATATATACGCCACCGCCTCTGTAGTAACGCTCCTTCGGGTCTGTATCTCCGAAGCCCGGGATATCCGGATTGTGCATGACCTTGTTGCGGGCGATGGTGCTGCTGGTAATGGTGATGGGTTCCGTATTGGTGCGGCCCCCTCCATCGGTATATATTCCCCCACCGTAGGTGTGCTGGCCGGCGACCCTGTTGCCGGTGACGGCGCACCTCGTGATGCTTAAGTCCAACGTTGAATCCCAGCCCCCGGTGGAAGACACGCCACCGCCGGCCGCACCGTACCCCTTGCCAGAGTTGCCGCTGATGACGCAATCCTCGAGAATGAGGACGTCACCGTAGATACCGCCGCCGAAGGCGCCCTGATCCCGCCAGTGAAGAGGTTCACCCTTGAGCATATTGCCGCTGATCTCGCAGTTGGTCAGGCGCGCCACGCCCCAGGTTGCAACACCGCCGCCCCGGGCGAGAGTGAAAGCCTGATCGAAACACATCCCGAGGGGATAGCAGGCGGTAAGGAATACAGCGCTGGCGACACCGGAGGAGATGTTAACGTTCGCCATGGTCAGATCGCCGTACACGGCCAGTACGCGGGCCGGGTCAACCTCGCCACCCGTCCAGTTGAGGGTAATACCGCCAGGAAGGTCTGAGGCGTCTATGGTCAGGTCTTTGCGGGCGTACAGTGCCGATACGCCATAATCTCTATCCTGGTAACCAAGAAATCCGGGATCGAACACCTCACCTTGAAAAATTTCGTGGGTGCGCTCCCGCAAACAGCCGCCGTGCGTCCGTAATTGCGTAAAGCGTACGTGCGAAAGGCAAATCATCATTCTATCTACTTTTAACATAAATACGTATTTGGCCATTTTAACATTAACTCATGAATGCAACAACGGCAGATTGGATTAGATCCCTCGTGTGTGCGTCGGGCGTAACTGCATACATGCGAAAGGAAATGAAAAAGCAAGATTTATTCGTACCCGCACAATTTCGCACCTACGCAATTACTCACGCACGCTCTCACTGTGGATCGGATTTGAATTGCTATTTTCACCCCGTGTCTCCGTGTCTCCCCTTCTCCGTGTCCAGTGGTTGGTTTCGAGAGGTTTCATTCGAAACCAACCCATTGAACTCTCCCTTCTTTCCTCGGAGGTGTCGGCGGTTCCTTGCCCAGGTAACCGATGGGCACAAAAGCGATCAGATCCATACCCTCCACACCCAGGATTTCGTTGACCTCATCCTTGAGATGCACCGGGTTGGTCATCCAGCAGGTTCCCAGGCCTTCGTGGGTGGCTGCAAGCAGGGCGTTCTGGACCGCAGCGGACACCGACTGCGTGTCCACGAACTGCCCCTCTTCGGTAGGGGCGGAGTAAAAAACCAGTAGTACCGGCGCCCCCCCGAGGGTTTTGAAGAAGTTCCGGGTGAAATTCACGATCTTCTCGTCGTACATTTCCTGCAGACTCTTTTCGATGAGGGGAAAGGACCTGTCTGCGATGGCAACAAGTTCCTCTTTCTTTTCTCCCGCCACAACGAAGACCCTGAAATTCTGCCGGTTCTTCCCGGAGGGAGCCCAGGTGGCAGCCTCGGTGATGCGCTCGAGCTTATCCCGCTCCACCGGCTGATCGCTGAACACCCGGCAACTGCGGCGGGATTTTATGACATCGTAAAAGTCCACGATATCCTCCTTTGATGTAATTTGTATCGGCGTATCGGGGAAGGGACAGTATGGGAATATGGGAGAATGGGAGTGCCGGGTGTCATGTTTGTATTACTCATTACCCATCACTCCGTTACCCATAACCTGAGCCTGAAGTCAGAGGCTATTGAACTTCTCCGTTACGCCGACACCCCCATACCCCGTTACCCCGATACGCTCGAATTCAATCCTGGTTGAATTCGAGCTTCGCGAGCCATCGGCGAGCTACGGACATCGGGTCCTCCTCCTTCCGGCTGACTCTCTCGACGTCCATCTCGAACTTGGAACAGCTCTCGTCGAGGAGCTGGGCTAAAGACTCCTCGATACCCCCCCGGATCGCCTCGGTAACGCTGGATTGGGCAACCGACTTTCGCCACGTTTCCAGGCCCCCTGAGGTCTCCAGATGCCTGAAGTGCCGGTCCAATTCAGCCAGGACCTCAGCCACACCTGCTCCCTCCGTTGCCACGCTTGTGAGCACCGGAGGAACCCAGGCGTTCTTAACCTCTGACATTGAGAGCATGGTCTGAAGGTCCTTGACGGTGGAATCGACCATGGGCTGGTCCGCCTTGTTGACGAGATAAATGTGAGCGATCTCCAGGACCCCCGCTTTCATGGCCTGGATCCCGTCACCGAGACCGGGAACCGTAACGAAAACTACTGTCTGGGCAAGGTCCTTGATCTCGACCTCCTCCTGACCGACACCTACCGTTTCCAGAATAATGAGATCAAAACCGGCCGCATCCAGAAGCCTTACGAGCTGCTGGACCGATCTGCTGAGCCCTCCCATATGGCCCCGTGTTGCGAGGCTCCGGATATACACACCGGGATCGGTGGCATGCTCCTGCATACGCACCCGGTCACCCAGAACCGCTCCCCCTGAGTAGGGGCTTGTGGGATCGACTGCGAGGACGGCTATGGTCCGACCCCGTTTCCTGCCCTCCCGGACCAGATTGCTGATAAAGGTGCTTTTGCCTGCGCCAGGGGGGCCGGTTATGCCCACAACCCGGGAATGTCCTCCCATGGCATGGAGCTGAGTCAGGGTTTCATTTTTCCCTGGAAGACCGTCATCGATCATGCGGGCCAGCCTTCCAAGAGACCAGGGGTCCTTCTGAAGGATGCCCCTTATAAGATCATCATGCTCTGACACATACTCTCCTAATCAGGGTCGCAAAAAGTCCGTTCGTGACTTTTTGCCAAATCATCACCACTCATCCTTTCATCGCCTCAGCCATCTATGAAAGATCTGAATCCCTGCTTTATATCCCTGACCCACTCCGGTGACAAAGCGGCAAATTTACGAATCCGCTCCTTCAGGGTATCCCGAAATTCACCCTCGGAATATACCTCCTGAAGAAGGCCCGCAGCGTAGGCATCCCAGGCGCCAATCCTTTCGGAGGTGTATAAAATTTTGACTGCTCTTTTGGCGCCAATGAGCCTTGGAAGGCGTTGAGTCCCCCCAAAACCTGTGATAAGGCCCAGGTCTGCTCCCGGGTGGCCAAAAACAGACCGGGAAGTGGCAAGACGCCAGTCCGCAGCGAGAGCGAGGTCAAGGCCGCCTCCCAGGCAGAAACCGTCGATCCCCGCCACGATCATCGTATCCGCATTTTCCAGAAGTCGAAATATTGAGTTTCCAAGATCGGAGAACTTGCGGGCAGCGGCTGGAGTCAGTCCGGCGATCTCTCTCAAATCAGCTCCCACTGCAAAAGAGTCCCCAACGCCTGTGATGCCCAGGCACCGGCACCCGTTGGACAGATTTGTCCTGATCTCAGCCAGGAGTGGGACGAGGGTGTCTGTTCCGAGTTTGTTAAGACCCGCAGAAGAGGACAATTCGATGAGTGCCCAACCGTCTCCTTTTTGAGCCGTCACGCTGGTCAAGGGCAAGCTCTATACCTTTTCCACCGCCTGAATGAGGGCATCGGCGATCTGGGATGTGGAAGAACCCGGTGTAAAGACCTCCATGACGCCGGCATCCTTAAGGGGCTTAATGTCCTCGGCAGGGATGATCCCGCCCACGAAAACCAGGATCCGGTCACCCCCTGCCTTCCTGAGCTGTTCAACGACCCTCGGTACCAGAGTACCGTGGGATCCGGAGAGGATGGACAAGCCTACCGCATCCACCCCCTCCTGGACGGCGGCTATGGCGATCTGTTCCGGGGTCTGGTGAAGCCCGGTGTAAATAACCTCGAAACCACGGTCCCTGAGAGCGCGGGCCACAACTTTGGCCCCACGATCGTGACCGTCCAATCCTGGCTTCGCAATTAAAACTCGGATCTTTTTCATTGATTACTCCTCGTCCCGCTCAGCCAAACTGGAAAAGGGGAAAAGGAGAAGAGGAGCATTGCATAAAGTTCGGTTTCGACCCCTCTTCCCCTTTTTCCCTCTTCTCCTCTTCCATTCATTTTTCTATACCTTCCCTCGCTGGCACTCCCTGTTTGAAGTAGTGCTTGATCTCTCTCATTTCGGTTACAAGGTCAGCCTTTTCGATCACTTTTTCCGGCGCTCCCCGACCCGTAAGGACAAGTTCCATACCATCGGGCTTTTGATCCATCAATTGGAGCACACGCTCCTCCGGCACAACTCCGAGGGAACAGGCCGTGTTTAACTCATCCAGGATCAGCACGTTCCATCGGCCGCTTGTCATTTCGCCGATAGCCTCATCAAGGGCCGCTTCAGCCTGAACACGATCCCTTTCCATAATTAACCCAGGATGCAGCAGCCCATTTCTACCCAGGGGCCTTATTTCCAAACCTGGTGAAAGGTTCAGGGCAGCCTGGCGTTCACCGGTCATCTCAGACCCCTTCAGGAACTGAATGACCAGCACCTTCAGACCATTGCCCACAGCTCTCAGGGCCAGCCCCAGGGAGGCTGTGGTCTTACCCTTGCCGTCTCCGGTATAGACATGGATGTAGCCGAGTCCGATGCTGCTCACTTCGTTCGCCTCCCGAGACACGGAGATGGGGAGACTCGGGGACACGGGGAAAATGCTTTCTCGCCGCGTCGCCGCGTCATATTTGTTTTCATTCGAAAACAGGTTTCCGTTTTTCGAGAAATGCGTTAATCCCTTCTTTCGCATCCGGAAGGGCGAAACAGTAGGCGAAGGATTCCCTTTCCAGGGCCAGGCCTGATTCCAGACTGGCATCCATACCCCTGTTGATGGTGGATTTGGCAAGGGCGAGGGCCGTGGGGGACTTCGAAGCCAGGAACCGCGCAAACTCCATAACCTTTATTTCGAACTCCTGGGTCGCATAAACGGCTTCAACAAGTCCTATATTTTTAGCTTCATCGGCTTTAACCATCCTGCCCGAATAGACCATCTCTTTTGCCCGGCCAAACCCTACCCTTCGGGGCAGCCGGATGGTTCCCCCCAGCCCCGGGATCACTCCCAGGTTGGTCTCCGGCAGTCCCAGTACAGCGTCAGATGACGCCAGGATCAGATCACAAGCAAGCGCCAGTTCAAGACCGCCTCCAAGGGCATGGCCCTCGACAGCGGCTACAACCGGAATGGGCAGGGCCTCAAGGCGGGTAAAGGTGCTCTGGGCCCTGATAAGGAAATCTCTCACCTGGACCACGTCCATTGCTACGAGTTCAGCAAGATCGTCCCCGGCGCAAAAGGTATTCCCTTCGCCTTTGATAACAAGGACCCGCAGACCCTCTTCCTCGGCAGCTTTATCCACCGCTGAACTGAGATCGTCGAACATCTTCTGGGTCAGGGAGTTGCGCTTCCCCGGCCTGGCGAGGGTAATGGTAGCGATCTGGCCACTTACCTCATATCTGACTTCGCCCATATTCGGTTTACTCATATGTTCGCTTCCTCATAATATGCGACGGGGTATCGAAGTAATGGTGTATCGGGGTGAAATCTTGAACATCGACATTTAAGCGCAGAACCAAGTCGTCTAAAATTGGCGGCATCCGGCTGGTTATTCTGCGTTCTGCATTCTGCATTCTGCATTTCGATTATTACCAACTCACCATCAGCCGTGTCAACGTATCGACCACGATGGAGTTACGAACAGATAGCGGATACGGGAAAACTTGATTTATTTTTACGGCTTATTTCTTGACAGAAAACCGACAAATAGAGTAACTGTATAGGTCTTTTTTGTCCAATAAAATCAAACGACGTTTTAACTCTTCCCGGATACAAGGGAGACCACACTTTTGACCATTCTGGAACTCAAGGACATTTACCTTCACTTCGGTGGGATCATGGCCCTGAACGGCGTCAGCCTGGATGTCCGGGAAGGTGAGATCTTCGCCATTATCGGGCCTAACGGCGCCGGTAAAACAAGTATATTCAACTGCATCTCCGGCCTCTACTCACCAGACAAAGGTGAGATCCTGTTCAAAGGGAAGGAGATCAGCAGGCTTTCTCCCTCCAAACGGGCACAGTTAGGACTCGCAAGAAGTTTCCAGAACATTGAGCTTTTCCGGGGAATGACTGTCATCGATAACCTCATGCTTGGTCGTCATCTACATATGAGGACCAACCTCTTCACGGGCGGCTTCTGGCTCGGTAAGGCCAGGGGCGAGGAGATCAAGCACCGGGAGGTTGTAGAGGAGATCATCGATTTTCTTGAGATCCAGGAAATCAGAAAAAAACCGGTTGGCACCCTGTCCTACGGCTTTCAGAAACGGGTAGAGCTCGGACGCGCCCTGGCACTGGATCCGAAGGTCCTGCTCCTGGACGAACCCATGGCCGGGATGAACGCCGAGGAAAAAGAGGACATGGCCCGTTTCATCCTGGATATCAACGAGGAGAGAGATATCACCGTCATCCTCATCGAGCACGACATGGGTGTTGTCATGGACATATCCGACCGTATCTGCACACTGGATTTCGGCGAACGTATCTCCATGGGCAAACCTGAGGAGATCCAGGCCGACCCGAAAGTTATTGCCGCCTATCTTGGAGAGGATGAGGAGATCTGAATTCGGAAGGATGAATGAAGAAGGATGAAGGATGAATTAGGCACCAGACTTTTTTATTCCTCCTCCCTCCTTCCCCCTTCACTATTCCCGGAAATCAACAGTTATGCTTTCTAAAAAGGATAAAAACATAGAAATTCCCCTCCCCGCGATAGTGGATTCCGACACTCTCCCCAAGCTGCTCGTGCGTAACGCTCAAAGGTTCACCCACAACAAAGTAGCCCTGCGGGAAAAAGAGTTCGGACTCTGGCAATCGTTTTCCTGGCAGGACTATATCGACCACGTTCGCTATTTCTGCCTTGGCCTCGTCAGCCTGGGACTTGAAAAGGGCGACAAGGTCGCCATCGTGGGAGATAACCGGCCGGAATGGGTCTTCGCGGAGCTGGCGGCCCAGAGCTGCGGGGCAGTCCCCCTGGGGATCTACCAGGACTCCACCTCCAAAGAGGTGGGTTTCATCATTGACCACTCCGATGCGAAGTTTGTAGTGGCGGAAGACCAGGAGCAGGTAGACAAGGTCCTGGAGCTCAAGGAGAGCATCCCCAAGGTCTTGAAAATCATCTATACAGACCCGAAAGGGATGAGAAACTACGACGATGAGATGCTCCTCGAATTTACGGATGTCGAAGCCATGGGCAGAGACCTGGACAGCCGGCAGCCAGAGCTTTTCAAGGAGATGGTGGAACGGACTACCGGAGCGGACCTTGCCCTCATCGCCTACACCTCAGGGACAACCGGTTTCCCCAAGGGTTCCATGCTCTCACATAACAACATGCTCCGGATGGCCCACAACCTGATCCAGGTGGACCCGAAATTCGAGGACGACGAGTTCGTTTCCTTCCTTCCCTTGCCCTGGATCGGTGAACAAATGATGGGTGTGGCTTCTGCCCTCCTCGTTGGCTTCACGGTCAACTTTCCCGAGGAACCGGAAACCGTAACGGAAAACCGGAGAGAGATCGCACCCAACGTCATGTTCTCCCCGCCCATGATATGGGAAAACATGGCAGCCTCTATTCAGGTAAGGGTAATGGACGCCTCCTGGCTCAAGCGCAAGGCCTTCGACACGGCGCTGCCCATCGGCTACCTCATGGCAGACTGCAAATTCGAGAAGCGGACTCCCTCATTCTGGCTCAAGCTGCAGTACCTGTGGGCCTACATCTTTGTATTCCGTGCTCTGAAGGACCGGCTGGGCTTTACCAACCTGCGGTCTGCCTCCACCGGAGGCGCGGCTTTGGGTCCAGATACCTTCAGGTTTTTCCATGGGTTGGGTGTCAACCTCAAGCAGATCTACGGCCAGACGGAGATTTCCGGGATATCCTGTATCCACTACGACGGGGACATCAATTTCGACTCGGTAGGTAAACCGATCCCGGAAACTCAGATCATCATCTCCGATGAAGGGGAGATCCTCTCCAAGAGCCCCTGCGTCTTTCTCGGATACTACAAGAACCAGGAGGCCACCACACAGACCCTTAAGGACGGATGGCTCTACTCCGGGGATGCCGGTCACTTTACCGACGACGGTCACCTGGTAGTCATCGACAGGGTAAAGGACGTCATGAAAATGGCCGATGGCACCATGTTCTCCCCTCAGTTCATCGAGAACAAACTGAAATTTTCCCCTTACATCAAGGAAGCGGTCTGCCTCGGGAACAACCTCCCCTACATTACCGCCATCATTAACATCGACATGGCCATCGTTGGTAAATGGGCCGAAAAGAACCGTATCAACTACACGACCTACACCGATATCTCCGCCAAACCGGAGGTTTACGATTTCATTGAGGCCGAGGTGCTGAAGGTCAATAAGGACCTGATGCGCATTAACGAAGCGTCTATCATCAGGAAGTTTGTTCTCCTGTACAAGGAACTGGATGCGGACGACGACGAGTTGACGCGGACCAAGAAGGTCCGGCGGGGTTTCATCAGCGAGAGGTACAAAGAGGTTATCGACGCCATGTACACCGATGCCGGTGATATCCCCATCGACACAACCATCAAATACCAGGACGGGCGCACAGCCTGCATCAAGACAACAGTGATCATTCGTCAACTGGACAACGGGAAAGGCGACTAAATGCAGGAGATATGGTTCTTTCTACAGCTGGTTATTCAGGGGCTCGCCGTCGGCAGCGTTTACGCCCTGGTGGCCCTCGGTTTCGTTCTCATCTACAAGGCCTCCTCCGTCATCAACTTCGCCCAGGGTGAGCTGCTCATGGTGGGCGCCTACATCTGTCTGGTGCTTCTGACCACCTTCCAGGTGCCGTTCTGGGCCGCCTTCTTCCTGACCATGGCCTTCTCAGTGATTTTAGCCCTGGTCATTGAACGCCTGGTGCTTCGGCCCATGATCGGAGAACCGGCTATCTCCATCATCATGATCACCATCGGCCTTTCCCTGGTACTCAAGTCCAGCATCGCGGCTATCTGGGGTACTCAGATCAAGGTGTTTCCTCCTATCTTCCCTCAGACACCTATTAAGTTGGGCGAGATCATGGTCTCACAGGTGTATATCTACACCTTTCTGGCATCCATGGTCTTTCTCCTCCTCTTTGCCCTTTTCTTCAAGTACTCCCGCATGGGTATCGCCATGCGGGCCACGGCCAACAGCAACCAGGTGGCTTTGTCCATGGGAATAAGCGTCAAAAAGGTCTTCGCCATCTCCTGGTGCGTGGCCGCAGTGGTCTCGGCGGTGGGGGGCATCCTCATCGGTAACATAAACGGTGTGAACAGCACTCTGGGCAGTGTCGGCCTGAAGGTGTTCCCCGCCGTGATCCTGGGGGGACTGGATTCCATCCCGGGCGCGGTGATCGGAGGACTCATCATCGGCATCCTGGAGAACCTGTCGGGTGGTTACCTGGACCATTTCTTCGGTGGGGGCGTCAAGGAAGTTGCCCCCTTCGTGATCCTGGTGGTCATCCTCATGATCAAGCCTTACGGCCTTTTTGGAACTGAAGAAATCGAGAGGGTCTAGGGCATGCAGCCAAGCGGAATATTCCACGAGACATACAAGGAAGACATGGCCATCTTCCAGACTCCCTTCCTCAAGTTCTGGATGGTAGCGTTCTTTATCTTCCTGGCTGTGTTCCCGTGGATCAACAAACCCTTCAACATCATACTCAACACCAACACCCTCTACCTGATGAACCTCATCGGGATCTACATTATCGGGGCCCACGGGCTCAACATCCTCACCGGGTTCACCGGGCAGATATCCCTGGGGCACGGCGCTTTCATGGGGGTGGGGGCCTACGCATCAGCAATACTGACCATTAAGGCCGGCATCCCCTTCTGGATCGCCCTGCCCCTGGCCGGTCTGATAACGGCCTTGGTGGGCATGGTGTTCGGCATCCCCTCCCTGAGGCTCAAAGGGCTGTATCTGGCCATCGCCACACTGGCGGCACAATTCATTATCGGCTATGCCATGAGAAACTGGAGCGCCCTGACGGGTGGGAGCACCGGCCTCGTGGTAAGTTCGCCGAATTTTTTCGGTATCGAACTGGACACTGACCGCTCCTACTACTATCTCGTCTACACCCTTGTCATCGCCACAACCCTGTACACCAAGAACTTGACCCGCACTCGTCCGGGACGCGCTTTCGTGGCCATCCGGGACAGGTATCTCGCCGCCGAGGTCATCGGCGTCAACGTCTGGTTGTACCGGATCCTCTCCTTCGGTATATCCTCATTCCTGGTGGGCATCGCGGGAAGCCTCTGGGCACACTACGTTCTGGTGGTCAACGATGAGGCATTCGGCATCTGGCTTTCGGTCCAGTACCTGGCCATGATCATCATCGGGGGGATGGGCTCCGTATTAGGGGCCATTTACGGTGCCATTTTCATGACCATGCTGCCGATCCTTCTCCGCATCCCGGAACACGCCCTGACCCAGATATACCCGAGCGTTTTCACCATCTTCCAAAGCCTGACGGAGGGGGTTTTCGGCCTGATCATCATCCTGTTCCTCATCTTCGAACCTGACGGGCTGGCGGCTCGCTGGCACACGATCAAAAACTACTGGAAGCTTTGGCCCTTCTCGTATTAAGATTAGGGTTCACTCTCGGCACCCTCACCTGGCGGGTGGAAACGGGATGGAAACAACAAATAACAAAAACCAGGGGGGAACGTGAAAGTTCGCTTAAGGAGGAAAAAATGAGAAGAAGTATTTTCAGGTCGAAATGGGTCGTTCTGGCCGCGGTGGCGATGCTGGTTGTCGCCCTGGGCGCGCTGGGATGTGCCAAGAAGGAAGAGGCTCCAGATGTCTCCAAAGAGCCCATCGTTATCGGCGGGATCTTCGACACCACCGGCCCCACATCCGACGTGGGTCAGGACTACGCTGTTGGTGTCGTGGACGCGGCGGACTACATCAACGCCAACGGCGGCATCAACGGCCGGCCTGTTGAGGTTATCGCCAACGACTACGCCTACAAGCCTGACAAAGCGGTCGAGCTCTACAAGACCTACAAGGACAAGGGGATCTTCCTTATCATGGGCTGGGGCACCGGCGACACCAACGCGCTGAAGGCCCTCGTTTCCAAGGACGAGATCGTCTATATATCCGCATCCTACGACTCGCTGATCAACGATCCGGCCAAAACCCCTTACAACTTCTACGCCAGCGCCTCCTACGGGGAAGCCATCAGGGGCGCCATGCAGTTCGTCAAGGAGTCCGGAAAGACTAAAGTGGTCTTCATCTACCCCGACCACCCCTACGGAAAGAACCCCATCCCGGCAGGAAAGGCCATGGCCGCCGAGCTGGGCCTTGATGTGGGCCCCGACCAGTTCGTAGCCCTCAACGCTACGGACGCCATAAGCCAGCTCACCAACATGAAGAAGTTCAACCCGGACTGGGCCTGGATCGGCGGGACTGTTGCAAGCACAGCGGTCATCATCAAGGACGCCGCCAAGCTGGGTCTCGACACCAAGTTCCTCATCAACGTGTGGGGCTTTGACGAGAACCTGCAGAAACTGGCCGGCGACGCCGTCAAGGAAAGAGCCTACGGCATGGGTCCCTTTGCCATGTGGGGAGCCGATGTGCCCGGCATGAAGGCGCCCATGGAGATGCACAAATCCAAGCACCCGGATGACACCCACACCGTCCACTATATCCAGGGATGGAGCTCCATGATGGTCATGTGGGAGGGCATGAAAAAGGCCAAATCTCTTGATGGCCCCAGCGTGAAGGCCGCTATTGAGACCATTAAGGATTTCGACACAGGCGGACTGACGGCACCTGTCACCTACACACCGACAGACCACCGCCCCAACACGACACTCAACATCAACAAGATGGACGCCGAAGGCAAGATCGTTACGGTCAAGTCCGTGACGCTTGAGCGCCGGCCTGAGTGGCTCGGCCAGTAAACTCAACAAGTGCGGGAGAGGATCCGCTCTCCCGCGCTTTTCCTTGTATAGGCATATGGGGGTATCGGGGTAACGGTGGAAGGGCCCAAGCTGTGATCGATCTTTCCCGACACTCCGACACACCGATACATCATTGTAGAATAGAGCAAACCCATGACCGAGCCCGCAGCTGAAAAAAACAAAGCCCAGCCCATCCTCGCCCTCAACAATGTCGAGGTCATCTACGATGACGTGATCCTCGTGCTCAAGGGCATGTCTATGGAGGTCCACGCAGGTCAGATCGTGGCTCTGCTGGGGGCCAACGGCGCCGGGAAATCCACCACATTAAAAGCCATCTCAGGACTGCTCAAGGGCGAAGAGGGAGAGGTTACCGACGGCTCCATCTCGTATATGGGCCAACCCATCGACGGCGTGGACCCGGAAAATCGTGTCAGCATGGGGATTTTTCAGGTGATGGAGGGCCGCAGGGTCTTCGACGACCTGAACGTGGACGAGAACCTCATTGCAGGCGCCCATACAAGAAAACACCGCGCCGATGTCAAAAAAGACATGCAGATGGTTTTCGATTATTTCCCTCGACTCATCGAACGGCGGCACTCCCTGGCCGGCTACCTGTCCGGCGGCGAGCAGCAGATGCTGGCTATCGGCCGCGCTCTCATGGCCCGTCCAAAGTTGATGCTTCTGGACGAGCCGTCCCTGGGGCTCGCTCCCCTGCTGGTCAAGGAGATCTTCGGGATCATCAACCGCATTAACAAGGAGGAAGGCACCACCATCCTACTGGTTGAGCAGAACGCGCGCATCGCCCTTTCCATTGCCGACTACGGCTACATCATGGAGAATGGCAAGATCGTCATGGACGATCCCGTGGACAAGCTCAAGGAGAACGAGGACGTGAAGGAGTTCTACCTGGGGCTGAGCAAGGTGGGCGGCCAAAAAAGCTACAGGGACGTGAAGCATTATCGCAGAAGGAAGAGATGGATAAGCTGAACCGGACACAGCAATAAGGGTCCGGTTCATGTGCATCAGTGCACTGGTGCAAGAGTGCATTTAATTCTTTCCCCGACACTCCGATACCTTCGGAGTTCTTTTCCCCCCTCCTTGTGTCGGATGGTTGTCACAAGAGCACCCCGCGTCGCCGCGTTCCCCCTTCCCCGCGTCAATCGATTTTGCCTTCCCGGTCCATTCCATTCTTGACCAATATCAAGAAATTCCATTTTCCCGAAGCACTCTACTGTTATCGACCACCCAATTAGGGTAACCTTGTCACGTTATGTTAATCAGGAAACTGAGAAAAACCCAAAGGAAGTTGCTGGCAGCCGCAGTGCTTATGGCGTGCCTGAACCCACTCTCGCCCATTACCGTCAGCGGTGCTGCCAGGGAAGCTCAACCGTGGCCGGAGGGCCTACGAGAATCTGTGAACTCCTATTTTCAGACTCTCCAGGTCACCGAATACCGCACCCGCGACTCAACCCTTGCCGAGCCTCCGGGAGTACAACCCATGACAGAGTTTGATAGAGCCGGGCACAAATGCCACGAAGTGCCGGGGCAGGTTTACCGAATTTATAAGATACCCAACTATTTCACCGAAGACACGGATGGATCGTTCCTGGTCCGTTCAAGGTTCGATCTATTCTTCAGGCAGGCCGAGAGTATCACCCAGATCTTTTCCGAACCTTGGGAACAGGGCAGCGGAGGAGCCTTCCAGGTTCGTTTCGAGAAGGTGGATGGGAAATGGGAGTCCGTGGAGAAAAGAGAACTGCTGGAGTAGGGATTATAGGGATGAAAGCCTTAACGCAGGGTTTCGCAGAGCAGCCATTTATAGGCTGCACCGCGGGGTTACGCAGTTGAACCTGAATCCGGGATAAGGAGCAGTTATCATCGGAGCGATTTTTCAACATAATGTAAAAATGTATTTAGGGTTTAACTGCGGCCCTCTGCGTTAAAGCTTTATCAATCAAAAGCATTCAGGGATATTCGTTATGGGTTCAAAGGTGTGTCAATTCCTTACAAAGTATTCCAGACCTTCCATTCGATGGGTCCCGATCCTGTTGTTCCTGGTAATGTTACCTATCCAGCCCCAGAAGGCACATGGGAACGTCTCCTGTCACTGTTTCAAGGAACGGAGCTTCAAACCTGCCCAGCCCGCGTCGGCTGACCCCTATATCCTTGCCACGACACGAAACAGCCTCCTGGCGGCAGCAGCGGGAATCGACAAGGGGACAGTTGTCAGACAGAGAATGACAGGAGCTACCGAAACGGACCTCTGGCTCTCAAATTATCTGTCCACCCGTGTGGACAATCGATCAGCCGATGAGCTTCTTGATGCGCGGGATAAAGGCTCTTCCTGGGCAGCTGCCTTTGATGCTGTCGGTCTGGACTCCGGGAAACTGGGAACCGCTTTTCAGACAGCCAGGAAAACAGATGATGCCGACGGTATGGCCCGATCGTTGGCCGACCCTGTCCTTGGAGAGGCCTTTACTGTTCCGGAACCAACCCTCGCCCAAATGCGGGATGCCGGGGCAAATATCGCTGAAACAGCCCTGAGCCTCTATCTCGCTGGACAGTTGAACCAGACCCCGGAAAGCATTTTTAGGAAGGTCAAGGAAGGGAAGAAAACGTGGGGTGTACTTCTTAACTCCCTGGGTATAAAGATCGATACGGTTGGCGATCTGATCGCCGAGGCGGTGAGAAAGGCCGTGAACGTGAACAGTGAAAGGTGAAGGGCAAACGGTGAACTGCCTTGCTTAGCTGTTCACGTTTCACGATTCACGGTTCACTTACGGATTCATTTCTTTTCCAAACCTCAACTCGTAATCTTCAATTTATTCTGTGGTAACATTGACCGATGATGCGCCCTTCACTATTACTATTACTAATACTATTACTATTCCTCTCCCTGGGTTCCAGCAGTTCCACCTTCGTGGGTTGCGGTTCAGGGGATGTCAACGGTTTTGCGGCCTTCGGATGTTCTGGCGGAAATAAGGATGATCCCTGCGACTACATCGTCACAGTCCAGGTGACAGTCCTTCTGGACGCCGACAGCAGCCCGGTACCCGGTGCCACGGTATATATCGACACCGGTGCCTCTAACTCCATCAACACCCGTGTAACAAACTCTGCAGGTCAGGCTTTCTGGAACGACACCTCCTTTCTCACCGGCTTTTCTGCCGACTGTGGAGGGCAGGACGTGGGCACCGTGGAGCCCTACGACCAGAACACCTCCTTTTCCTCAGACCTCCTCGTTTCCGCCCCCGGGCTGGCCCCGTTTAATACGGTGCTCACCATCAACCGGGAATCACGAAATATCGCTCTAGTGGTGGAGCTTTTGCCCCTTTAAAAACCCGCCCCTTGATAGTTTCCTTTTTATCCACTTGGTGTATCCTTTTGTGTGCAGTTCATGAATAACTGAACAACCCTGCATTGGCCGGAGCTGAAAGAGAGATAACTGCCCTATGAAAAAAATCCTGGTCGTTGAGGATTCGGTCCTCGTTCAAAGAATCATCCAGGACGCTTTGGAAATCAATTTTCCCTGTATCATCATGGGAGTGGAGAATGGCGCCAGGGCCTATGAAGAGTTGAAGGTCAACACTTATGATCTGGTGGTCACAGACATCGTGATGCCGATCATGGGCGGCCTGATCCTGGCGGAGAAGATCCGGGTTGATTTGGCATCCGACGTTCCCATCATCATGCTCACTTCACTGGGTGTTAAAAATGTCCGGGACTTTTCGCTCCACGGAAAGGGAAAAGCATCGTTTTCCCTTTCCTTACAAATTGATGATTTTTTGCAAAGTCATCAACAGTTAACGGTTAACTTATAGGCATGACGATAATAAGGACATAGGGGCCATATAGGAACAAAATCTATTAACCGATAATAGGGAGATCAACATGGCACGTAAATCCATTGCCATAGGGTGTGTTTTCTTCGGAGCTATTCTGCTCTACCTCGGATACGGGAAAACACAGTCCGTCATGGGAGGGCTGTCCAAGGTGTTCTCGGGCGGATATTCCACCGAGACCATGACTTACCTCATCGGTGGGGCAGTTCTGCTAATGACGGGGCTGGTGATACTGTTTGGGAAGAAAGGGTGATGAAGCGTGAACAGGAAACCTTGATCGCTACTCCATGTCAAATCAAAACAGAGCTACCTCGTAAAAAGTTGTCAAAAAAGAATCTGGAGCATCCAAGTTAATGTTGGAGTTTTGGTTGGGGAGTTCAAATTCTGTGTTCTGTGTTCTGCGTTCCATCCAAGGCTCTACTGGCTACTGACTCCCGGGTACTGGCTCCTGCCTTTAATACGCCGACCTTATCCTGCAGGTTCGCTTATCCACTATGAGAAGATCGATCACTTTTTCTTCCTCGTCCTTGATCTCAATTTCGAAGTAGGTCTCCTGATCCCGGATCTCGCCTGTGGTCAGAGCCGTATCACCTAAAAATTCTGCCACAAGCTCCTTTACCTCCTCCACCGTCTTCACCTGGCGGCCCGCACCGTACCAGCCCCACCTTGGTCCCTTGCAGTACCCGCCGTAGGGACCCATGTGGCGGCCCTGGCCATGCATCATGGCAAGAACGTCATCCGGTACAGCAAATGACGCCAAAGCAAGAAACGCTGTGATCAATAAAATTTTCTTCATGATCATCTCCTGAGGCCCGCGGGACGGATCCCGCGGGCCCCGGAAGTGTGGATCAGTTACAGCCTCCGCTGCAATCGGCATTACCTCTTCCTCTATCGCATCTTGAGCCACGGCGACCCTGGCCGCCCATACTGATATCGTACTTGTCAGCGACCTTCTGGATCTTCGCCTGGACATCGATCATGTCTTTGCGAAGCTGTGCGATGCGGTCAGCATCAGGAGTGTCCTTATCGTACTCCTGGCTCAGCTCGAGCCTCTTGGTGATCAGCTCATCCCTCATCGACAAGGTCTCTTTCTGGAACTTTGCCATGGTCTCGGGGGTTACCTCGGTTCGGGCATCGTCGTCCCAATTACAGTCACCGTAACCGCGATCATATCCGCTGCCCATCATGCCGTAGCCTCCGCCCTGGCGAGCCAGCGCGCTGCCAGCGGCGATAATGCTCATGGAAAGGACCAGTCCTAATACTACCAATGTTCTTTTCTTCATTTCGATTACCTCCTGTTAGGTTCTGAAGAATTGTTGTTGTATCCTTTCTAACAGAACCCTATGAAGGAATTTCGAAGAGAATATGAAGAAATATGAAGAACCGATTTATTTCTTCATCTGAAAGTGATTTTTTTCTACATTCCATCAGCTTCAGGATCAAAGTTCCCGATCACCTGATATCGACCCTGAAGCGAAGCCGTTTCCCCGATACTCCGACACTCCGTCACCCCGATACCTGTGGGTCTCCTTGTCTACTTCCTCCCGCTCAGCGTTACCCTCACACTTGTCCCCTCGCCTACCCGGCTATGAACAGAGATCTCGCCTCCGTGGGCGTCCACAAGTTCCCTGACAATAGTAAGGCCAAGACCCAGGCCTCCCCCGGTACCCCGAAAGAACCTCTCAAAAATATGAGGTAATTCCTCATCGCTGATGCCTTTTCCGCTGTCGCTGACCTCGATGAAAGACATGTCCCCGTCGGTACCCGCTTTCAGGGTCACAGTACCACCAGCGGATGTGGCTTTTACGGCGTTACTGAGCAGATTGATGACGATCTGGCTCAGGCGGTCGGGATCGGCCCACACCAGCGCCCCATCTTCCACGACGAGCCCGACCTTCACCCCCCCCTCCTCCGCCCGGGCACCGAATCGATCCCTGATATTTCCAAGGAACGTTTTCAACTCCACATCCCGCTTTTCAAGCGTAAGGGAGCTTGCCTGGGCCTGGGTCAGGTCGTCGATTCCATCCAGGATGGTCCCAAGTCGGCCCGTTTCCTCGTGTAGGGAGCGCATCTGATCCTTGTCTGCTGCCAGCACTCCGTCGATCATCCCCTCCAGCTCCCCCCTCATGGCAGCCAGTGGTGTACGTAGTTCATGGGCAACGTTGGCGATGAGCTTGCGTCTCAGGGATTCCTGTAGTTCAAGGTCATCGGCCATCTCGTTAAAAGCGTGGGACAGCTTACCGATCTCATCATTGCTGGCAATATCGGCCCGGCTCCCCAGTTCCCCCCTCCTGATGGCCCGTGTCTGCTCAACCAGCCGTTTGAGGGGCAGTGTCAGCCTCCTGGAGACGAACAGGCTGGCAAAGATAGCGATACCGCCCATCATCAGGAAGGAGATGATCATGAACCTTGTGGAGCGCTGGGCAAAAAGCAGCCCCCTATCGCGGGCGAGGATCTTCACATCCAGGGTGCCGACACGTTTTCCACCGAGGAACAGGGGATAGCGAAAGAACTCACCAGTCCCCGTGAGAGGTTCTCCCTCGATGCGAGAAAGAACCCGGCGCGCCATGAAGGGAGGCAGCTCTTCCAGGGCCTGCTGGGTGTCCATGACAATGGAACCGCGGACATCCTGCACCTTCACTTCCATGCCCAGCATCAATGCTTGAATAGCGCTGCGCGAGAGTTCCCTTCGATCCCAGCCGTTGTTCCTTTCGTGGGAACCTTCCAGGTTAGCCATGACCAGGTAGACGCGGTCAAGGCGTTCACCGTCCAGATAGGCTTTGAAGTCCCCCAGCATCATCTGGCGCATGTAAAGGGCCGCCGAAAGCCCGATGAGGGAGACAACCAGGAGTAGAATGAAAAATTTAGCCCATAGGCTTCTAAACATAATTACCTCTTCAAAAGTCTCAAAACTAATCCACCACTGGGTATTACTGGGTTAAATCAGGTTACAACATTACTGGGTTCAATTCTTTTTCACCACCCGTTCGTCACTCACTGCAGGAAAGTGACTCACTGGAGGCACGGAGGACACGGAGTAAACAATGTACCCTGTTTAAAAACTGTATGAGCTGTCTCACACAGAACCGCAGAGGCTCAGAAAAGTCAGGTGAGGGAAATATTCCATACCCTGCGAAACACATTGGTGAAGACTTCATGTTGCTGTGATGTGTTAAAACGACTTTCAACACTTTTTTGAAAATGGTTATTTACCTACAGATTAAGCTTTTCTCCGACTTTCTCCGTGCCTCCGTGGTAAAAAACATCGTATATTATTGAAATGCCACTGGATTCCGGATCCTTGCCCGGAATAACGAGCTGTTTACCCCAGATTAAAGTCCTTCTCTGTGTCCTCTGTGCCCTCAGTGGTAATAAAACCGTGACTCGTGATTCGTGATTTGTAAATCCTGGATACTTCGACACGTAGATACTTAGATACCGCTCTACCCCAAGTTTAAGGCTTTCTCTGCGTGACTCTGCGATGGTTTCTTATGATCACCTCCGCGCAACTCTCCGGTTCAAAACATCGCCTTTATAACAATTTCGCCTTATCCAGGAGATCCCTTTATCAGACATCCTTCCTGCCGCCAAAACGGTATCCAACACCATAAACGGTTTGAATATATTCCGGTTTTCTGGGGTCAGATTCGATCTTTTTACGGATGTTCTTGATGTGGGCGTCCACCGTGCGATCGTAACCTTCAAAGTGATAATCAAGGGCCGTTTCTATGAGGGTCTCCCTGTTGAAGATCCTGTCGGGATGCGCAGCGAGGGCACGCAGGATACGAAACTCCGAGGCAGTCAAGGTCACCGACCGACCATCCAGGCTCACACCGAAGGTCTGTGCGTCAATGATCAGTTTGCCCCCGTCGAAACTCAGAACCTGACCAGAACTGTCAGCGCTGCCCTTAAACCGTTTGAGTACTGCCTGGACCCGAAAAGCGAGTTCCCGGGGACTGAACGGTTTCACCACATAATCGTCAGCACCCAGGGCGAGTCCAGCCACCCTTTCCTCTTCGGAGGATTTTGAGGTGACCATAATGACCGGGATATCCCCGAGAGCCTTCAGATCCTGAAACAGTTCCTCCCCGGTAATGTCGGGAAGCATCAGGTCAAGGATCACCAGGTCGGGAAGCTGCCGCCGCGCCGCCTCAAGAGCGGGCAGTCCCTCGCTGAAGTGGCGAGCAGTTAACCCGGCACCCTCGATATAGGCTTTGACAACCCTGGCGATCTTGGGGTCGTCCTCTATGATGAAAATGGTTGCTGGCAAGAGAGCTCCTATCTCATCCGCCGCCGCTAACGCCAATCGCTCAGCTATGGCGGACAAGGATCTCAGATCTCATATCTCAGAAAGAGCAGGGAATTGTGACTCGTGTTTTGTAACGATCCCATTCTGTCATTGCGAGCCCAGTATTTTCCCCGCGGGCGTGGCAATCTCGATTGTCGGGATCGCTTCACTCAGACAACGGTTCGCGATGACAATCAGAAAGTCTTTCCATCTGCGTGCTGCGTGCTGCGTGCTGTGTGCTGTGTGCTGTGTGCTGCGTGCTGCGTGCTGTGTGCTGTGTGCTGTGTGCTGCGTGCTGCGTGCTGCGTGCTGCGAATAAGTTTATTATTTCCACATCCCACTTTCTACTCGTATTTAAGCGCCTTCATCATCGTTCCCATCCCCACCATCATACAGGAGATATACAGCGCATCGAAAATATCTGTGTCGGTCCAGCCCAGCTGTTTGAGTTTTTGTACGTGGTTCTCCGAGACCGACTGCGGGGTACGGACGGCCTTGATGACGAAAGCCAGCAGCCATCCTTCCTTTTCATCAAGGGGGGCGGCAGCCGGGTTTAGTAAAAGATCTGATATCTGTTCTTTAGTCAGCCCATGTACCTCCAGGGCTCTGGCGTTGAACTCAACGCACGGTTCGATCTCGAAGGCTATGGCAGTAAGATACCTTATAAGAGCCATGAGCAAAGGGCTCAGGCTGGACTTTTTTCTGTAATAGCCGATGGTCCTTGCCTGTATTGACTGTATGCCGGGGCTCGCGCTGTACATCAGAAAGGGAGGGGGCACCATACCCACGGCGTCAATAAAGGATTGGTAGACCTCTTCCGTTTCACCGGAAGATTCCCCGGGACCGAAGGTTTTGAGAAGCATCACATGGACCTCCCTGGCAGAAAATCAGAATTCAAGGTTGATGACTTCGCAAAAAGTCATCAACGCGCCCCGCGCGGGGCGCCAAAATCAATGACTCACTCCGTAAGTCATTGATTTGTTATGTATACAGATCGTAATAATAAGAAACCACAGCAGCCGCCCAATTGACCAGGGAAAGGAACATCAGCCCCAGGAAAGACCATTTCGTCACGGGGATCGTACCTGGCCCCATGAGGAGCGCCATGACCAGAACAAATGTGGCGACGGAAAAGCTCAGTATCCATCCCCATCGAACCTTAAATACTGATACCGCACCGGTGATAATGACAGAGAACATGATAAGGAAAGCTGTGAACTGGATAGCGTTCCCGGGCATCATTATCTCTTCGCCAACGATCTCCAGGGTTTCGCGACTGACAAAAAGAAAAATGGCCAGGGAAGCGCCAAATCCTGAAAATATCTGGGCTGTCCCCAGGGCCTTAAGTGCGATCGTTATTCTTCCGGTGAGCTTCTCCAACGTAATCCTCCAGATGACACGGAGCAACAGGGGTTGATCTGGCTGCGTTCTGTCAAAATGTACTACGCTGCGAACTCACAGCGGCCCTATTCTAATGGAAGGAAGGCTTGGGGTCTAGAAAAACCAGTCCAATGACCAAAGTCCTAAAGAAAAAGAGCAGGTTTGAGGTTTGATGTTGGAACCCGAAAGACGTCAGCACAAAGCGTGTTCAGTTGTCCAAGTAAAACTTTCACCTGCCGTTTTTTCCACAGCATGCGGATAATTTTTACTTAGAAACTTCGATACCTGGATACCTAGATACAGTCGTGTCCCCGCGTATGAAGCCTGTCACGCCAGAGGCGAGATGTCGCCGCGTCTGGGGTCCGGGGTCTGGCTCCTGAATTCTTGGCCAATTGTTCTCCGCGTCACCGACCTTTTCCGCCTCCAGGTATGAATAAATTGCAGATTCCCATCTTAACTTGAAATCCATCATTTCCCGGCAGTTAAAAAGGCCTTACTTTTCGGTGGGTTGCAATAGGAGCGCTGTATGTCATATTTGGCATTAATGTTGCAAATATGCCAATGTTACCTTTTTTGCCAAGGAGGAGTTATGTTGAAGCATATTCTGATCGTTGATTCTTCGCAATCTTTTACCAAATACGTCGAAGTGGTGCTGGATCGCCTTGGATATACAAGCATGACAGCCAGAAGCGCACGGGATGGTCTCCAGATCCTTAAGGGACGTGTCCCGGACCTGATCATTACCGAAGCGGTGCTGCCAGATATGAACGGAGTGGAGTTCTGCAGAGAGATCAAGACCAGGCCACGCACCAGACGGATCCCTGTTCTCGTCGTAACTGTGGACAGCAGATTCAGTGAGAGGATCGGATTTGGGGAGAACTTGTTTAACGAATCGCTGACCAAACCCGTTTCTGTTCGAGACCTTTTCGATGCCCTGCAGAAACACCTTGCCTTTGAAAATGGGCGCAAAAACCTCAGGGCTCCTATAGCAGGTCGTGTCATCTGCAGGGACGGCACCCATTACAGGTCCTACATAACCCTCAGCATCGGGGAGGGCGGGATATTCATAGAAACGGACAAACCTCGCGAGAAAGGAGAGATCATTGAGCCCCAGCTCCTTCTTCCGGGTCTGGTTGAACCACTGCCTCTAAAGGGCAAGGTTGTCTATTCTGTGCAGGAGGAGAGGGAGAAGCATCCCCAGGGGATGGGGATCAAGTTCCTGGACCTGGATCCGCAGACGAAAACGATACTCTCAAACTATATACAAAGTTACCTGAGCGACAACCTGCCGAGGGAGCAGCAGGCGGTGAAGAAAACAGGGTAAAAAAGAAGTTTGCGGTTTGGTGTTTGGGGTTTGGGGTTTGAGGTTTGGGGTTAAGAATTTGAGGTTTGAGAACGGTCTCAGATCTCAATGCCCTCCTTCTGCGTGCTGCGTTCTGGTTCACTCCAGCGTCCACTTCACCGCCGCATCGGCATGAAGGCGGGCTGTGTCGTAAAGGGGGATTTTCGTGTCCTCTTCCCCCACAAGAAGGCCGATCTCGGTGCAGCCCAACACGATGGCTTGAGCGCCTTTCCTAACCAGTTCATCCATAATCTTCAGATATGCGTGTTTTGAGCTGTCCTCGACAACACCCCGGCAAAGCTCTTCGTAGAGGAAGGGATCCTGGATAAAAGACCAATACACCGGGCAAAAAAAGAGGGTGAACATCAGATATCGCCCTCCCGTGGAACCCGGTCTTGATAACCGGGCCTAGTTGTTTGCAACAAGCTGAGGGTATGGCCACCCGCTCTGCCCTTTTTCAAGGATGAACATCCTCTTGCTTTCAATACCTCTGGAGGCCAGGTATTCAAAGGTCCGTTTGGCACCACCGCCACCTCTGGGGCAAATGATAACAATAGGATCGGTGTTGGCTGACAGGTTGGGGATGACCCTGTCCAGTTTTGCCTTTTGGGCATCTGATTTCACAGGATAGGCGTATGTCGCCAAGGATCCCCTGATGTGGTGCCGAGCGTACTCATCTTCGATCTGAATATCGAGAAGGGTCACGGCTTCCCCTGATTGGATCCTCGATTTTGTCTTCTCAGGGGTTATGTAGTTGAAGTAATCCTCTGCCGCCACGATATTTCCGGCCATCGCAACAGTTCCCACCAGGACGATCAGATGAACGAACAGTAAATTACTCCACCTTGTCATAACTGCTACCTCCACAATAATAGTTTTTCAGGGTTTCATTGAGGACAGCAGTAATGTACCACCCATATTCAATATTTCAATACTTATGATCGAAATAACGAATGTTATTTGTTTAGATAGGGTGAAACTTTGAGATCAGAGACAGGAGACAGGAGAATTGAGATCTGATTTCCCATATCAGAACAGATCTGATATCCCGGCGACAAACTCCCTGATCTCATCCCGAACCCGCCGGTAGTGGATCAAAGCCTCCTCTTCCTCCTGAGCATTCCTGGCCAGAAAAGGCGGATCGTCAAAGGAATAGTGTAAAGTTTCCCCTCCTCCGGGAAAAACCGGGCACGATTCTCTGGCGCTGTCGCAAACTGTAACCACCAGGTCGAAGAAGATGTTCAGGTATTCGTCCACGTGGTTGGAGGTCTGGGCGGAAATATCCACACCGGACTCGGCCATGACGGCAACTGCCCGCGGGTCGATCCCGAGGGGAGCCGTACCGGTGGAATAGATCTCGTAGAGGTCCCCGTAAAGGTGCCTTGTCCACCCTTCGGCCATCTGGCTGCGGCACGAGTTGCCTGTGCAGAGAAATAGAACGCGTTTCATTGCCTGATTACGTATCTCCGTGATCCCGAACATCCTCCGGGAACCAGTGCCTGGTCCTGTTGCAGATGCCGCACACCGAAAGCATCACAGGAACCTCCACAAGCACTCCCACCACCGTAGCTAAAGCCGCACCGGACCCCGGGCCGTACAGGGCAATGGAGGTGGCCACAGCCAATTCGAAAAAGTTACTTGCACCGATGAGGGCACCCGGAGCCGCCACGTTGTGAGGCACCTTGAAAAGCTTCATGAGGCCGTAAACGAGGGAAGAGTTGAAGTACACCTGGATAAGGATGGGGATGGCGATCAGGACCACGAAAAACGCCTTCTGGGTGATGTTTTCTGCCTGAAATGCAAAGATGAGGATCAGGGTCACCAGGAGGGCGATTACGGTGACAGGAGCGAAAAGCGCGATGAACCTGTCGTTGAACCACCCCTCCCCTTTCGAAGCGATGAGAAACCGACGGAAGGTATAGGCTGTCACAAGGGGGATCACCACGAAAAAAATAACCGAATAGAGCAGGACTTTAAAATCCACCGGAACTCCGGAAACACCCAGAAGCAGCCCCACAATAGGGATGAAAAGGACCAGCATGATGAGATCGTTAACTGCCACCTGGACCAGGGTGTAGGCTGGGTCTCCATCGGTGAGGTGGCTCCAGACGAAAACCATTGCCGTACAGGGAGCCGCAGCCAGAATGATAACACCGGCCATAAACTGATCGGCCATTTCAGGGTTGATCCAGGCCGAGAAGATCACCCGGAAGAACAACCAGCCCAGAAAGGCCATGGAAAACGGCTTGACCACCCAGTTGACGAACAGGGTGATCAGCAGCCCCCTGGGTCTTTTCCCCACCTGGAGAATTGAGGCGAAGTCGATCTTGAGCATCATGGGAAAGATCATGAGCCAGATGAGAACAGCTATAGGAACATTGACCTGGCTTCCCCCTACGAACTCCATCCGGGAGAGGATACCGGTCAACTCCGGCATTGCCTTTCCAAGCCCCAGACCAGCCACCATGCAGATACCTACCCATACAGTAAGGTAGCGTTCGAAGATGTTCATTCGTTTGCTTTCAGATGACATGTAAGTACTCCTTGTCGTGGGCCGTTTGTCCGTGTATCCGTGTGGCCGTGCATCCGTATGTCCGTGCATCGGTGGATCCGTTCGTCCATGCGTCCGTAAAATCCTGAGGCATCGCTCCTTTACGGAATCACGGACCCATGGCTCTCAAAACAACGTTTTGATGGTACTACGGAACCACGGCCTAGGGACTTACGTTACAGTCCAGACACTCACCCCCAGCCAGTAGGTCAGCAAATAATAGAGCCCCGCCAGAAAAAAGACAATCGCCGTTATCCGCTTGGCCCACTTGGCGAAAAGAGTAATCCGTTCATAGGTCCTTCCTATAGACCTGGCGCCCAGGGCGATCATGACAGCGAAGACAGCCACCGGGGCAGCGGTACCGATGCCGAAAAGGGACGGAATGAGAAACTTTGAACCCTGTTCAACGGAAAGGGGGATCAGGCTCCCGAAGAAGAGGGCCGCGGAAATAGGGCAAAAGGAAAGGGCGAAAATAAAACCCAGGGCAGCGGCACCGGGAGAACCACCTTTAGACAGGCGTTCGAGACGTTCTGACGATCCCATGGAGGGCATGGGGATACGAATCCATTCAAGCAGCACAAACCCCAGCAGGATAAGAACGGGCCCGATAATACGGTTCGTCCAGGTCTGAAGGAAGTGTGACAGGGAAAAAATTGAGAGCAGACCGGCAACCAGTATGGCGCTGACCCCTACATAGGCCACCACTCTGCCCAACGTGTAGGAGGCGCCCGAGGTCAGAATAGCACCTCGCGATTGAACGTTTTTACTGAGGTAGGACAGGGCCGCGATGTTGGATGCTAAAGGACAGGGGCTGATGGAGGTAAGGATCCCCAGCCAGACGGCAGTCCCCAATGCGGCCAGAGAACCTTCCATTACGGACCCGCCATAAAGGCGGTTATTTCATCCTTGAGGTACCTGCTGAATTTTGCCTCGTTTCCCAGGAGCTCCCACACCTTTGGCAGGTTTTTCCAGCGGACCTCTTTCCCTTCCGAGATCTCGGAGATGATCACCGATTTAGTGTAGAGTTTGTAGTCCTTGACAAAGTGGTAATTACCCTCCCCGTCGATGTTGATAGTGCGCCACTGAAGGACACCCGCAGCAAGCTTGCCGGCGAATTCCGCCTTGATGGTTTGGGCCGTTAACCGCTCGATAGTCAGGCATGAGGGGCAGCGGACATTTGTGAGGAAGTAGGTGGCGATGAATTTTGGAGAATCGCTTGCGTTATCTGCCTGCCCTGAAACGGGCAGCAGGAAGGCAAGCACCATGAAAACAACCACCAGATATTTCAGTCGCATGTCGGGATCCCTTCTGCTGATCAACCGATAAGCTCCCTGATCTCAGCAATACCGGGGACTTTGCCTGAGACCTTGACCTCTCCATCAACAGCGAGAGCCGGCGTCATCATGACACCGAAAGCCATTATGTCGTTAATGTCCGAGACCTTGACCATTTCGTAATCTATTCCCAGTTCTTTCGCTGCTTCTTCGGTTTTTGCCGCCAAATCGTTGCATTTGGGGCAGCCGGTGCCTAAAATCTGCAATTTTTTCATGAATACCTCCATTGAAATTGCTGTGTCTAAGCACTAAGTGTCTAAGTATCTACGTGTCTACGTATCCAAGTAACTACGTGTCTACGTTTCCAAGTATGTACACACCTACATACCTACATACCTGGATACCTTCCACCATACTCCCCCACTCCCTTACCGTGTCTCCGCGTCTCCGCGTCGCCTGGTCGATTCAAACGAGGCCCCCGAAAATGAGCCCCGAAACCGTGGCCATTATAATGACCAGAAGGACAAATACCACGGTTTTTTTCGTTCCCATGATACTCCGGATCACCAGCATATTTGGAAGAGACAGTGCCGGGCCAGCCAGTAGAAGTGCCAGGGCAGGTCCCTTACCCATGCCCGCTCCCAGTAGACCCTGGAGAATAGGCACTTCGGTGAGAGTGGCAAAGTACATGAACGCTCCGGCTACTGAGGCGAAAAGGTTGGCTCCCAGGGAGTTGCCACCGACTGCCGAAGCAACCCAACCTGAGGGGATGATCCCTTCAAAACCCGGGCGACCCAGGAAAAACCCGGCTGCGAGAACTCCAATAAACAGGAGGGGCATGATCTGCCTGGCAAGGGTCCATGTGGATTCCAGCCAATACCTGCTTTCACTGCCTCCTCCGGCAAGAGCACCTGACAGGCCTGCTACACCCATAGTGAATACCAGCATCGGGAACAGAGGCGATTGCACAACACCCTGGATGGCGCCCCCGACTGATAAAGCCACCGGGACCATGATCATCAGAACCGCTGCCGGCGCAAAGGCCACAGCTATTTTCCACCAACTCATGGAGTAGAATCGGACAAGTACAATACCCAGACCCGCCGTGAACAGGGATACAAGGGGCCACTTCACGTTGTAAATGGCTGCCCACAGGCCAGTGGCTCCATCCGGTCTGCCCCAAGTTGCGAAGATGAGAATGGCCACCTGCAGCCCGATGAAGATAACCGTCTGCCACAGGGGCCTGCCCTCATCCGGGGAAAGTCCGGCAGCCGCGGTTTTTTCCTCCTCCTCCTTGCGGAAGATAAAATGCATAAGGAGGCCGATCACTACAGCAAAAACAATAGCACCAACAGCTCGGGCGATCCCTAACCCCGGTCCTAATATGCGTGCAGTGAGAATGATCGCAAGGATGTTAATGGCCGGTCCGGAATAGAGAAAAGCGGCCGCCGGCCCAAGACCCGCCCCCATGCGGTAGATCCCGGCAAAGAGGGGCAGTACTGTACAGGAACACACCGCCAGAATGGTCCCCGAGGTGGCAGCAACCCCGTAAGCCAGGATCTTGTTGGCCGCTGGTCCCAGGTACTTCATCACCGAGTTCTGACTGACAAAAACGGTGATGGCTCCCGCAATAAAAAAAGCCGGCACCAGGCAGAGGATCACGTGCTCCCTGGCGTACCATTTTGCCAGGGCGAAAGATTCAACGATGGCACCCTGAAGGCGGATCGACTCGATAGGCAGGAAAAAGAAAACCAGGAAGGCTCCCAGGATGTAGGCCAGCGGCCGAAATTCTTTTTCCCAATCCATATAAATTTTCGCTTTCCCTCTCGCAGATCGCTGTCCGCGAAAATTTATCTCTTATTAAGCTTCACTTTGTCATGCAGGGCGCTGATTCATGCTCCATTGATCAGTCCGCCCATCACCTTTTTGCATCGCACTTCCAGTTCTTTCACCCGTTGGACATTGGACGTTGGACCTGCTTTTACCCTCCCACTTCGGCCAATTGCCGCCTGGCCTCTTCATCAAGGGATTTTTGCACACAGGAGATAAACCCCAGGACACAGGTCATCTTGATGCTGTAGTAAACCATCAGCCCTCGTTTTTCGTCAGACACAACTCCCGCGTTCTTGAGAACCGACAGATGTTTCGATACCGTGGAGGTGTCAAGACCCAGCATGGCGGTGAGTTCACACACACACCTTTCCCCGGATGCCAGCTCCTCCACCATAAACAGACGCGCCGGGTGAGCCAGGGCTTTGAAGACCTGGGACCGCTTCTCATAATATGTTCTGTTCGTCTTGAACATGATCCTACCTCCAGAATGAACTATCAAATCGCACTATTTGGCAACATAGCCAAATAACCAAGGATGTCAAGATGAATGTGTTGTGTGAGGGTGGGTCTGTGGGTCTGTGGGTCCGTGGGTCTGTGGGTAAGTGGGTCTGTGGGTCCGTGGGTCCGTAAGATCTTAAAGCATCAAGCCTTTACGGAATTACGGCCTTCGAACTTACGGTCATTTGGCTCCACAGACTCACCGATATACGGTTCAACGCACACACGCATTCACGCACTTACGAGTCTCTCAGGGGTAAGGTTTTCCGGCTATCGTTCTTGGAGTGGGTTCAAAATCCGGCGACAGGACATTGTGGGAAGGATCGTAGTAGTCCCCTTCGATCTCCATCAACCCCAGGAGAGTGTGGTCGATAAGATCCGTCTGGTAGGCCCTGGTAAGAAGGTTGTCCTTTTCCGGCAGGGCGAGGGGAAAGCGGTCCGACTTCCAGAAAAGGAAGGGAATCTCGAACATGGCCGGGACCCGGTTGTTGTGCCCGACGAAGTTGGAATAGTGGCCCACGTCCTCACCATGATCTGGTACAAACAACCATGAGATGGGCTGGCCTGGGCGGGCCGCACACAGATCGATGGTAGCCTTGAGGATGTGATCGGAATAAAGCATGGCGTTATCGTAATAGTTACGCATTTTTCTGGCACGAAGGCTGCGCCCGTCAGACCTCATAGTCCTGGCAACGACATCATCCTCATCGTTAAACCGGGAGAAAGACTCAGGGTAGCGGAAGTAGAAAGCGGGATGGGCCTGGAGCAGGTGGAGAATGATAAACTTTCGGGGTGCCGGGTCATCCAGCGCCTTTGAAAACTCGGGAAAGATCACTTCATCATGGGATCCCTCACCTCGGGAGCCGCCCCGATTCACGTTGATCGTCACGTCGGCATGGCCGGCAATAATGGCCAACGAGCCTGAAATATCGGTGCTGTGATTGGTTATCCAAAAGGTCTTATAACCAGCCTTACTCGCCATGGTGAGGATGTCAGGCGTTACCGAATACAGCTCGGGGCGTTCGCGAGTCGCGGGGCCAATCATCAGTCTGATATCCCCCACTGTGGAACCGAGAGTCGTGACGACATCAGAGAAACGGAGTAACTGCGGACCAAGGGATTCCAGTTCAGGGGTTGTTTTCCGGGAATAGCCGTACATCGACCAGTTGAGCCGCGTGACACTCTCACCTATCAGAAAAACCACGGTACGGGGGCCTTTCCCTGTGTGGCTCATGGTGGCAAGGGAACTGTCTGTAATGACGGCAGCGGTGATCTTATCCTGAAGTACCCTTGTACTTTCGACGGATCTCTCCCACTTTGCATGCCGGATGGGGAAGTAAAGGAGGGGGTTTTCCTTTCTCAGGGTCGGGTTCAGGTGGGCCAGGATCAGGAGCCCGGTAAAGAGGACCGCCGGAATCGTTATGATCCGGCTCCGGCCACTTTCATTGGAATGTGCGGCCCTGGAAAATCGTCTGAATAATACTGGCCGCCAAGCCAGCAGAAACCAGTAGAGTACAGCAGCCAGTATTACGATCAGGAGATGTTTTCCAAGGGACCAGAAATTCTGGAGGATAAATTCGGAACTCTCTCCAGAGTTGGTATTAAAAATCGCTTCCACCACGATAACATCATCCTGAGCAACCCCGAAAACATCCCGCAGGAAGGAATGAAAGCCGCTGAGGACAAGAAAAAGGAACACCACCAGGAGGTTTAACAATCTGCCGACCCTGCTCTCCAGGCCGTCTCTGAGTGTCCAGGCCGATAGTGCGAGGATGAACAGAGAGCCCAGCAGAGCTGACTTTAGGGCCTGAAGAAAGTTCAACCAATCCATCGCCCAGTAGAGGGTGAGGATCAGGAACCAGGCCAGGGTGCGAATTACCATTATCATGAAAATTCTCCGTGAATCGATAAAGTTCCTTGTTCAATACCGGATGCACCTTACCCAATACGGCAGATCCGGTCAACGAACATGGAAATCTGCTGAAGGAACCTATCAGATTTTTATGTCTGATTTTTAATGCTCATTCGTAATTCTGCGGGCGTGAGCCCGTGGTAGTTCACTACACCCGAAACCCGCAACAAGCCTGCACAGGCAGCCTGGGCCTGGCTGCATCCGCGGATTTCGGGTCTCCTCTCCTTCTTGACGTAAGGGTCTCCAGTGGGCATTCTTGTCACCTAACCACTTCAAAAGGGAGGAAGCGATACAATGATCAACAAAGAAAGGGACATCGAATATCAGCCCCACGAAGAAATGCTTGAATTTCAGATAAAACGGATTCGGGAACTCATGGCAGAAGACTGGCAGAAAGCTACCGGGTTCGTCAAAAGGCTGGCTGAGGCGGGTGTCACTCCCGAAGATCTCAAGACAGCTGATGACATTCGCAAGTTCCCGATCCTCAAGAAGTCGGAGATGACGGGCATCCAGGGAGCCGATCCTCCCTTCGGCAGCCTGATAACCGTTTCCCCAGGCCAATTAAGGAGGATCTATTCCTCGCCCGGCCCCATCTACGTTCCGGACGGCCGCCTCCAGTCCTACTACCGATGGGAACGGGCCTTTGCAGCCTGTGGGATCACCGAAGGGGACATCGTCCTGAACTGTTTCAACTACCACCTGACCCCCGCCGGTGCCATGTTCGAGGAGGCAGCGGGCAACATGGAGTGCGCTGTGATCCCGGCTGGTATCGGCAACACCGAGATCCAGGTCAAGGAGGCAGCTCATTTCAAAGCCAACGTCTATGTGGGCCTGCCGTCCTATCTAACGGTTCTCATCGAAAAGGCCGCGGAGGTCGGCGTGACCATGGCCCTGGAAAAAGCGTTCGTTATTGCCGAAAAACTCCCCGAGAGCCTGCGCACCGAGTTCCAGAACAACCACGGGATCAAGGTTCGTCAAGGCTACGGAACTGCCGAGGTTGGTGCCATCGCCTACGAGTGCGAGGAGGGCAATGGTCTGCACTTCGATCCTTCAGTACTCCTGGAGATCCTCGACCCTGAAACCCATGACCCGGTCCAGTCCGGCGAAACCGGTGAGGTCATCGTGACAGTGATCAACCCCGTCAATACCCTCTTTCGTTTTGCCACCGGGGACCTTTCCTCGGCAGTGTACGATGAATGTCCATGCGGCCGAAAAAGCCCACGCCTTACCGGGATTCTCGGCAGGGTGGACCAGGTGATCAAGGTCCGGGGGCTGTTCGTACACCCGGGGCAGCTTGCCGGGGTCATAGCAGAATTCACCGAGGTGGATCGTTTCAGGGGCGTCATCACACGGGACCGGGCCATGGACGACCTGACCGTTGAGGTCCAGAGCAGCCAGAATCTGCCCACCGACACCCTTGAAGCTATTGGTAAGCGGATCAAGGATGTACTGAAGCTGGGGGTCGGAGTGGTTCAGGTCAAGACAGGAACGATCCCTGAGGACGCGGCACCCCTGGATGACCGGAGGAAGTGGGAATAATCGACGTACGTGAGTAAAGCGTACGTGCGTTTGTGCGAATTGGCCTGTTAATTGCCAATGAGCTTGTATGGTGAAACTGGCAATTGATTGCAGGGATCTTGATGTTTACCAAATCTCTATGGGAGCTGCCATGAAAGTTTATGAACTTTCAAAACAGCTCCCATATAGAGAACGTTTTCCCATGACAGATCAGATGACAAGATCATCCAGATCTGTGTGTGCTGACCTTTCAGAAGCATGGCGAAAAAGACGATACCCGAAAGCGTTCGTTGCGGCCATTAACATTGCGGAAGGTGAGGCCTCTGAAACTCGAGTATGGCTGGAATTCGCTTACAGATGCGGATATTTATCAAAGGATAATTTCGACCTTCTTGATGATCGGTTTGATTACATCTCTCGGGTGCTCCACCGTATGTCACGTTCTCCAGACAAGTGGATCAGTTATAGAATATGATTATTTCGCACGCACGCTCCACGCACGTACGCACACACGATGAAAAACATTCTACCCGATCTAGTAATGATCATACATCTACTCTGGGTCGCCTTCATGATCCTCGGGCTACCACTTGGTCTTTGGCTCCGATCCCCCACATTCCGCTGGATCCATTTCGGAGGAATGATGGCAACAGCGTTATTCGCAGCAACAGGGATGTACTGTCCTCTCACGGTATGGGAAGAAACCCTGCGATGGAAAACTGATCCCGGATTCACTTACGAGAGGTCGTTCCTGGCCAAGCACCTGTCATCCACCCTTTATCCACAGATCCAACCGTGGATCCTCAGGAGCGCCTCCGTTTTCTGGGGGGCTCTCACAGTTGTGACCATGATGGTGGTTAAACCTGTGAGGAAAGTGAAGAAGTGAGTGAGTGTGTGCGAAGATGAGTGAGTGCGCGATTAGTCCGTGCGGGCGGCATACTCAGCGCCCTGCAGGATGGCCTTTTCATTCAGGGGAATGAGTTTCTGGTTGCGGACCGGGATAACCGATTGAAGGGCCTGGCCAAGTTCCTCAGGTTTAATAGCACCGGAAAGCTGGGCATAGACACCCAGAGCCACCATGTTCGTCAGGCGGGAGTTTCCAAGCTCTATTGCAAGTTCACTCATGGGAACCTGATGGACATGGACTCCCTCCCTCGTGACATCCCCCATCTTCGCCAGAGAACTGTTTACAATGAGCAATCCCCCGTCTGCCACGACATCCTGGAACCTCAGCAGGGACGGCTGGTTCATGGCGATGACGCACCCGGGGCTGTCTACTATGGGAGATCCGATCTCCTCGTCAGAGATAACCACCGTGCAGCGGGCTGTCCCGCCTCGCATCTCGACACCGTAGGAGGGAAAGAAGGTAACGTTAAGCCCCTTCTCCATGGCCGCCTCAGCGAGAAGCTGCCCGGCCAGGAGGATCCCCTGACCGCCGAATCCGCTGATAAACACATCAAAGTACATCCTGATTATCTCCTGGTATTGGAGTATCGGGGTGTCGGTGGATCGGAGAATCCAACCATTTTACCGTTACCCCATATCCATTTTTTCAAGGGTACAAAGAATGGGTCAGATGCAAGGCCATCACGCCGATGGCGTGACTGAGGAAACCGGAGGTCCCGCCTGTGGCGGGATCGAGGCAACCTCCTAGCGATAATCCCGCCTTTGGCGGGACAGATGATCCGTTATTAGTACCCGCATAAACTAATTTCAGTCGACGACTTCCTTCTCTTTAAAAACCCCCAGGGGAAAATAAGGTATCAACTCATCCTGCAGCCGTTTGATAGACTGGCTGGGGGACATCCCCCAGTTGGTAGGACAGGTGGACAGGAGTTCCACAAAGGAGAAACCCATCCCCTTTATCTGCATGTCAAAGGCCTTGAAGATCATCTTCCTGGCTTTGAGAGTGTTGCCTGGTGTGTCCAACGCCATTCTGCCCACATAAGAGGTTCCCTCAAGGGGGGCCAGCATCTCGGCCATCTTCATGGGATACCCGTTCGCGGTGAGGCTGCGTCCATAGGGCGAGGTCGTCGTCTTTTGCCCCGGGAGTGTTGTGGGAGCCATCTGGCCCCCTGTCATGCCGTATACAGTGTTGTTGATGAAAATGACCGTAATATTCTCGCCACGGTTGGCACAATGAATGATCTCGGAAAGCCCGATGGAGGCCAGGTCCCCGTCGCCCTGGTAGGTAAAAATGATCAGGTCAGGGCGGGACCGCTTCATTCCTGTGGCTATGGCGGGGGCTCGGCCATGAGGAGCTTCCTGGATATCGCAATTAAAATAATCGTACATGAGTACAGCGCAGCCCACGGGGGCAACCCCTACAGTCCTCTCGGTGATCCCGTAATGATCGAGGGCTTCTGCCACCAGCCTGTGAGCGACTCCGTGGCTGCAGCCTGGGCAGTAATGCATCACGGCATCGTTGAGTGCTTGGGGCTTTGAAAAAACGGTTTTCATAGTATCTTCCTTTGTGAATCGTGAATTGTGAATCGTGAATCGTGAATCGTGAATCGTGAATCGTGAATCGTGAATCGTGAATCGTGAATCGTGAATCGTGAATCGTGAAAATAAGACTTCCTGCTTGTTTGTTGTCAATCGAAAAAATTGCTTATTATTGGCAAGTTACAGAGGCTTGCATCTCTGACCCTGGATTACCAATGACTGATCACCGCTATTATCCGGTTCACCTTTCACCGTTCACTGTCCACTATAATTTTTCTCTATCTCTCCCAACACCTCCAGCGGCGTCGGCATCCCTCCGCCGGGGCGCCCATAGAACTGGACACTGGTGTCTCCGATGACGCTGAGCCTGACATCCTCTACCATCTGACCAGTGTTCATTTCCACAACAAGAAAGTCCTTGATGCTCTCTGAAAGAGTCTTCAAACGCACCTTGGGGAAGGGATAAACGGTCTCCGGCCTGAAAAGGCCCACTTTCAGACCTTTTTCCCTGGCCATATTAACCGCTGTCCGCACGATGCGTGCCGAGGTGCCAAAAGCGGTCACGATGAGGTTAGCGTCGGCTGTCTTGAACTCCTCAAACCGGACCTCATGTTTTTCGATCTCCCGGTACTTTTCCTGAAGCAACTTATTGTGCGCTTCAAGCTCCCCCTCCTTGAGGTAGAGGGATTTGAGATAGCGCATGGGACGGTCCTTTGCCCCGGTAAGAGCCCACGGTTTGCGGGGTTCGGGAGGCACTTCTTCCCTCTCAACGATAGGTTCCTGCATCTGGCCGAGCACTGCATCGGCCAGAACCAGTACGGGGTTCCTGTACCGGTCTGCCAGGTGAAAAGCGAGCATCGTATGGTCGTACATCTCCTGAACGCTGGCAGGGGCCAGGACGATAAGCTTGTAGTCCCCGTGCCCACCACCCTTGACGGCCTGGAAGTAGTCGCTCTGGGATGCTGCGATCCCCCCAAGACCGGGGCCGCACCGTACCACATTGACGATCACGGCCGGCAGCTCCTGGCCTGCTATGTAGGAAAGACTCTCCTGCATGAGGGAAATGCCCGGGCTGGAAGATGAGGTCATGGACCTTACTCCAAGGGCCGAGGCCCCCATGACCATATTTATGGCGGCAAGTTCACTTTCAGCCTGCACGTACTCGCCCCCGAGTCCGGGCAGAACCCTTGACATATATTCGGGGACTTCATTTTGCGGGGTGATGGGATAGCCAAAATAGTAGAGGCACCCAGCCTTAATGGCCCCCATGGACAGGGCTTCATTACCTTTTACGAGTATGCGTTTACTTTCGCTCAAAGTGATTCTCCGAAAATGCTTGAAGCTTGCATTGATTAAACTACTGGCTCCTGGATTCTCCATTATTTATATACTTCTACGCACATATCAGGACACACGATGGCGCACACTGTGCAGCCGGTGCATTTTCCCTCCGGGTCATCAAGCACCACGTACTGATAGCCCTGGTCGTTGATAGATTTCCCCTGGCGCACCAGCCCGTGAGGACAGACATCAACACACAGGACACATCCCTTACATTTATCTTGGTTGATCTTTATTGTCGGCATGGAAGATCCAGTTTCATGTTTCAGGTTTCAAGTTTGATGACTTCGCAAAAAGTCATCAATGCGCCCCGCGCGGGGCGCCCAAATCAATGACTCACTCCGTAAGT
>JARGFZ010000006.1 GCA_029210965.1 bacterium
CGCGAGCATCAGCATTGCTGCTGCAACAAGTAATATCGTAAAGTTCCTCTTCATCGATCAGCTCCTTTCCCCTCAGAAAATGTCTGCAGAATTATAGCCTAAAGGTTTGAAAACGAAGTGTACATATAACATCGTTTTAAATCTACTTGTCAATAGCTATGAAAAATGACCTCGGGATGTGGTTCATTTTTCATAGAGGGAGTCCAGCTCTTTCCAGTACCTTCGCGTGATCTCCTTGCGCTTGAGCTTGAGGGTCGGGGTCACCTCCCCATCCTCCTGGCTGAACTCCTGCTCCATGAGCTTGAACTTTTTTACGCGCTCAAAGGGAGCGAACTCTTCAAGGGCCTTATCCACCCGGCGCTGGATGAGGGCGTTGATCACCGGATGATTGCACAGTTGGGCGTGGGTGCTGAACTTGATCTTGTGTTCCCCGGCGTACTTTTCCACCCTCTCCCAATCCGGCACGATGAGAGCCGAGATGAATTTCCTCGCGTCACCATAAGCGAAGGCCTGGTCGATGAACTTGTCGGCCGAAAGGGCGTTCTCGATAGCGGCCGGTGCCACGTTCTTGCCCCCGGCGGTCACGATAAGTGATTTCTTCCTGTCGGTGATCACGAGGAAACCGTCATCGTCAATGTGCCCGATATCTCCCGTATAAAACCAACCGTCGGCATCGATGGCCTCGGCAGTATCCTCCGGGCGGTTATAATAACCCACCATTATGTTGGGACCCCTGGCCAATATCTCACCGTCCTCGACGATCTTTACCTCCACCTCGGGAATGGTGTGCCCCACCGTACCGAACTTCAGACTGTCGACAAAGTTGGCGGATATAACCGGAGATGTTTCCGTCAGGCCGTAACCTTCCAGTATAAGAAGTCCGGCGGCGTGGAAAAACTCGGCGATATGTTTGTTTAAAGGCGCACCGCCGGAGATCATTAGCCTGATCCTGCCCCCAAAGGTTTCCCTAAGTTTGGAAAAAACCAGTTTGTCTGCGATCCTGTGGCCTCTGGCAAGAAAGCCTTCCACCGGCTGCCCGGCCTGGAGTCGCTGACTGACCTTGGCGCCTATTTTAAGGCAGGCCGCGAAGATCATTCTTCTCGGAAGCGCGCTCTCCCTCACACGGTCCAGGATCCGTCCGAAAGCCTTTTCGTAGATCCGGGGAACGCTCACCAGGATCGTCGGGTGGACCTCCGACATGTTGTCTACGACAGTTTCGATGCTCTCGGCATAGTGGATGAGTCCTCCGGCATACAGGAACAGGTAAAGGGCGATGCGCTCAAACACATGGGAAAGGGGCAGGAAGGAAAGACAGCTATCTGTTTCCCCGACGTCGATGACCGCGAGAACCCCCCTCACGTTGGAGAGGAAGTTGTCGTGGGTGAGCACAACTCCCTTGGGTTCACCGGTAGTACCGGATGTGTAAATAAGAGTGGCAAAGTCGTTTTTGCGGCCTCCCGCTATTGAGCGGCCCATGCTCTCCCACACTTCGGGAGGAGCGTCACACCCCAGAGCGACAAGATCCTCAAGGTACATAACACCTTCGGGCAGCGTCCTTGACGGGATCTGGTCAAAAACGATTATCGCAGCCAGGTCCGGCAGCTCACTGCGGATCTGTAAGATACGGTCAAGGAAATCAGCATTGGATACAAAGACAGCCTTTGCGGCACTGTCCTTGAGGATATAACGGATCTGGGATGGTGTAAGGGTCCAGTAAAGAGGAACGACCACTCCCTTGGTGGCATAAATGCCGAGATCCGCAAAGGCCCATTCCGGACGATTCTCCGACAAGATGGCAATGGAATCGCCATGACCGAGACCCAGCTGAAGAAGCCCCCTTGCCACATCCCTGTAGGCCCCGGCAAGTCTGCTCCAGGTCACGTCCACCCAGGATCCGTCCTGTTTGCTTTGCATGATGGTCCGGTCGCCGTATTTTGCTGCTCTCGCGTCCACCATCTGGACGATGGTCTCCTCCGACGAAAGGAGAGTTTTATCCTTTTTCGCTCCTGTCTCCGACATAAGCCTCAGTCCTCCAAAACAAGGTCCGCGATATATTCTTCATACTCTTCCGGTGTCATAAGAAAATCGATCTGCTGAGGATCGTCAAGTTGCACCCTGATAAGCCAGCCATCCCCGTAAGGGTCCTCGTTGATAAGTTCGGGTTCCCCCTCAAGATCTTTATTGATCCTCAATACCGTTCCAGTAACAGGAGCCGTCATGTCCGACACAGTCAATGTCGACTCTATGATACCGAAAGTTCCAGTGATCTCGATGTCATCCTCCACATCGGGCAGATCAACAAAAATGACCTCACCAAGCTCCGACTGAAGATAATCACTCAGTCCAATGATCGCCTCGTTGCCTTCGGGTTTGACCCAGAGGTGATCCTTTGTATATCTGCAGTTTCCAGAAATGTTCATTTTTCCCCCCGCCAGTGCGTCAAAAACCCCTGAATCATCACTGAATATAGGGTGATACGATCCTGGAGCAACAAAAATTTTTACCCTGTCAATTTTGTACCCTGTTTTTACCCAGATATTCCTATGAATCTATCAGGCTTTCTCTGCAGATTCACAGGAATGTTTTTCGACTCTGTTTCTTCCGTTCATTTTGGCCCTGTAGAGAGCTTTATCGGCCTGATTGACCAGACCATCCATATCCGTTTCGACACCTTCAACCAATGTGGCCACACCTATGCTGACAGTTACATCCCCGGCTGCGGGCAAACCATCAAAATGGCAGCTCTCGATGGCAACCCTCAACCTTTCTGCAGCCCTCAAGGCACCATTGGTATCCGTATGGGGCATGATCACCACGAACTCCTCACCCCCGTACCTGGCAACAAAATCAACCTTCCGCATAACCTCGAGCATGATCGATGCTGTTTTTTTTAAAACGGCATCACCGCGAGGGTGGCCGTAAGTATCGTTCACAATTTTAAAACGATCCAGATCAGCCATGAGAATGCTCAGGGGATCCTCGTACCTCATGGACCGGTTGAATTCTTCCTCGAAGGACAACCTGAAAGAGCGCAGATTGGCAAGGTTGGTCAGGGAATCCCTGGTGGCCATTTCCTCCATCATGCCCCTCTGCGCCTTGAGAAGGTCCTGGAGGTGCTTGATGTGAAGCATGTTATTCAGACGGACCTTGAGAATGGAAGGGATAAACGGTTTGGAGATAAAATCGTTGGCACCGAGTTCGAACGCCTTGACCACATCGCTCACATCGGATTCCGATGTGAGCATGATAATAGGGGTGTTCATGAGACTGGGATTCGCTCTCCCAAGGCGGAGGAACTGGTAGCCGTCCATTTGCGGCATATTCAGGTCGCAACACACCACATCCACATCCTGCTCCGGATCGGAAAAAATCTTCAAACCCGACACGCCGTCCGAGGCCTGCAGAAAGCGGTTAAATTTGCCATCTGCAGTGAGGATCGATATCAATTCCTCCCGGACAGAAGCCGAATCGTCAATGATGAGAAGGGTTCCCATATCCAGTCTGCCCTCAGGTCTAGGGTACTTTTTTCCAGTCGGCAAGGAACTGATCTATTCCGATATCGGTAAGAGGGTGTTTTGAAAGCTGTCCGATCACCTTGAACGGAATGGTGGCGATATCGGCCCCCAGAAGTGCGGATTCAAGCACATGGCCCGGATGGCGGACACTGGCCACTATAATTTCGCTGTCAAAATCATAGTTTTCCTTGATCTCCATGATATCCGCGATAACCTCCATCCCCGAAGCTCCAGTGTCATCAATACGACCAACGAAAGGGCTGATATAGGAAGCTCCCGCTTTGGCCGCCAGGAGGGCCTGAAGAGGTGAAAAAACAAGGGTCACGTTGGTCCGGATGCCCAACGAGTGGCAGATCCTGACAGCCTTGAGCCCCTCGGTGGTCATGGGTACCTTGACCACAACGTTATCCCCGATCCTCACAAGATCCTGCGCCTCTTTTACCATCCCCTGGGCATCCGGGCTGACGGTTTCAAGGGAAACGGGCCCCGGGACTATTTTACATATTTCCTCAACCAGGGGACGGAACTCCCTGCCCTCCCGGGCCACGAGGGTCGGATTTGTGGTAACTCCGTCGATCAGCCCCATATCGATAGCCTGGCGTATTTCGTCAAGGTTGGCTGTATCGAGAAAAAATTTCATTCTGGACCCTCCATGTACGTGCCGTTATCAAAAAAATAATCTCGCGCAAAGACGCAAAGGGAAATGCTGTGATTCGTAATTGGAAAGGGCCAGTGATCTAAGATCCAGAATCCAAGGTCCAAGGTTAACCCTGTGTACCCTGTGGTTAGCTGGCTTTAGCCGACTTTAAGGGAACCACTGTTTCCCCCTGAATTCCGCCCTTCTCAGTGTTCTCAGTGGTGAAAAACCCACTTTTAGAGCAACCGTTGTTTAACTCTGGATTCCGGGTCCTCGTTTCACTCGGCCCGGAATGACGAGAGTGGTTAGAACTGATAGCCAACTCCGATATTCAACATGTTCTGCCCGAAAAGGTGAGCTTCAGCATTGAAGTAAAAATTGTAATCCATGAAATAATCCACGCCAAATAAAAGGTGACCCTGGCCATTTTCATTCTCGTTCAGACCTCCTCCGTCCAGGTTGAGGAAGGAGGCGGCAAACCCGGCGTAGGCGGTGGTCCCCCCGGTCCGGCCTGATGCGATGAGGGTCAATTGGCTTTCAAAGAACTTCAGGTTATCACCGGCCTCACTGCTCTGGGACCAGCCGCCCTGGGCGTCCAGGCTTAACCGGAAACCGGTCTCGCTCTCCTGGCCCACTAAATTCAGGAGTACTCCAACTCCGTAGGCAAAATCCAGTGACCCCTTAATGCCGCCTGCCTCCAGATCAGCAAAACCCAGCTTCACGTAGGGCATGATCCGGCCATCGGTATCAACGACCCCCTTGATTAGGAAGGATTTGCTTGTGACTTCCTCATCCCTGACGTCCAGTGTCGAATAGCCAATGGACCCGGACAGGGTGAATTCGCTCGTATCGGAGGTGCGTGCGGGAGCTCCCACAGACATGGCATGGGCTGAAGGAACGGGACAAAATATCGCCGTCATGACCAAAGCAATTAAACAGGCAAATAACGATCTCATGGGGTTCTCCATAGAATCAGTGATCGGTGATCGGTGATCGGTTTAAATAATCGTGATTCGTGATAAAAAACAATGATCCAAGCGTTTTTGATCTAATTCTGAGTTCTGCATTCTGCGTTCTGCATTCTTTTCTCAGATCCTGGACCCTAGGTCCTCGGACCTTTACTATATGACACTTCACATTCCCTTGAGCAAAAATAAACCGTCTTCCCCCCCACCCGCCGCTTCAGTGCGCTGCTGAGTGGAACATACACCCCGCACTGGGGGTCGCAGACCATCTCTTCGCCTTCCACTTTCTGCTCCCTGCTGTCCGGTGTGCCGCTGCCCATCAACTTCCGCAGCGCCCAGTAAAGTGCTCCAACGAGAATCAACCAGATCAGGATACGCAAGAGCACAACCTCAACCAGTCAGCCACAGTTAACCTCACCTTCGAGAGTTCCCATGAATGAGGGACAGTGTCTCGCTCCGTGTCCTTTCATCCCTCCTGAAGGATCCCCTCACGGCGCTGGTGACCGTTGTCGAATTAGGTTTCCGCACTCCCCTCATGGACATGCACAGATGCTCCGCCTCGATCACAACCATGACTCCCTTGGGACTGAGCCCCTCCATTATGCTGTCAGCCACCTGGGTGGTCAAGCGTTCCTGGACCTGAGGTCTGGATGCGTAAGTCTCCAGCACCCGGACGATCTTCGAAAGCCCCACGATCCGTCCCCCCTCGGGTATGTAGGCCACGTGCGCCATTCCGGCAAAGGGGAGAAGGTGGTGTTCGCACACCGAATAAAGGGGAATCTCCTTGATAAGGACCATTTCATCGTGGGACTCACCTTCTACCGGCACCAGATGCTCCATGGGGTCAAGATCAATCCCTGAGAAGATCTCAGCATAAAGGTCCGCCACCCGGCGGGGCGTATCCAGAAGTCCGGGGCGTCCGGCATCCTCACCAACACCGTCAAGGATGAGTCGAACTCCCTCCTCAATCTTCTTTCTGTCCATCTCCAACCTCCGAAACATAGGCCGCCACCGCCAGGTCTCTCATCTTCGCCGCAGGGATCCCGGCCTTTTCAGCCAGCCGCTGGACATCCTCGAACTCAGGCTTGAATCGCCATTGTCCTGACGGTGATCGCCATTTTTTGAACGATACCGGGCCGTATTGGGTAATCACGACTACCATCTCCCTGTCCAGCACTGTTCGATCGGCTCCCCAGAACCGCAGCCCGGCGCTGCCTGACACTTCGAGGACCGCATCGATAAGTGTCTGTTTTTCCCCCACGGGGGCAAGCACCCTGAGAAGGACCCCGATCCTCCCTTTTTTTGTAAAGGCAGGGATAACATGGACCTCCCGAGCCCCGGCTGCCTGAAGAGCCTCCGTGGCAGGAGCAAGGTATTCAGGGCTTACGTCGTCGATGCCGCACTCGATGATAACTGCGCTGAGAGTTTCCTCATCCTGGGCTTTGGATGCCAGAAAAATACGCAGCAGGTTGGGAAAGCCCTTAAAGTCCCTGCTTCCCGCTCCGTTGCCCGAATGGTGGATGGTCATGGGCCCGATGGGCCCGAACTCATCCACTATTTCTTTTAAAATGGAAGCCCCGGTGGGTGTGGTCAACTCGGCATCTGGACCGTCGGCAAACACCTTCATGCCCTCCACAAGGCGTGCCGTAGCTGGAGCAGGAACCGGCATCTTTCCGTGGCTTGTCTGGACATAACCCCGGCCAAGGTTGATGGCACCACAGCGGACCTTTTCGGGATCAAAATAATTTAAGGCCGTAATGGCACCGACGATGTCGGCAAGGGTGTCCTGACCGCCCAGCTCGTGCAGGTGAACTGGACCATCGGGCAGCCCGTGAGCCTTCCTTTCGGCCTCACCCAGGGATTCCAGAGTTCGGAGAACGCGCCCAACGACAGGGCCCGGGAGCCCTGATGCGGCCACAAGGTCCACCATCTCCCCCAGGGTCCTGCTCTGGGGCCCACCGAGGATCTTTACCTGGCAGGCCACACCGGCCAGGCCGGACCGTGTGACCGGAAGTGCCGCAAGCTCCACCTCTCCCGGTATGACAGACTCAACCGCATCGAAGATCACTTCCAATGGAACTCCCAGTGAAAGAAAGGCCCCGAGGAGCATGTCACCGGACACACCGGAAAAGGGGTCGATATAAAGAATGCTGTTATCGGAAGTAGTCAACTGTTGCTCACTTTTCTCGGCATTGGAAGGTTGTAATCTCAGATCTCAAGATTGATCAAAGATTCAATATCCAAGAACAATTGCGTGCACATGTGCACTGGTGCACCCGTGCACCAAAACCCTGTTCACGTTTCACAGTTCACAGTTCACGATTCAATGCCTAAAATCATATGGGCCGCAACTGCCGCCCCGTAACCGTTGTCTATATTGACGACGGTAAGGCCGCAGGCGCAGGATGCAAGCATGGTGAGCAAAGGAGTAAACCCGCCCAGAGACGCACCGTAGCCGATACTGGTTGGAACCCCTATGACGGGAACGGATACAAGACCTGCCACGACACCCGGAAGGGCGCCTTCCATGCCTGCCACTACAACGATAGCCCCAGCGCTGCTCATCTCATTGCTATGTGTGGCGAGCCTGTGGAGGCCTGCCACACCCACATCGTAAGCACGAAGTACATCCCGGCCCAGAAAAACAGCTGTTCTCGCCGCCTCTTCCGCCACAGGCAGGTCTGAAGTCCCGGCCGCAATTATAAGGAGCGGACTTCCCCCTGTCGGAGTAAGTGAACCCAGGTGGAGGGTTCGGGACTGGGGATCATGATCAGCTTCAGGCCATCGGGCCACCACCAGGGCAGCTGCCTCCTCTGAAACCCTTGTTACCAGGACTGGATCGCCGTTGCCCGACAACCTATCAACGATACCAAGTATCTGCTCTGATGTTTTGCCCTCCCCGAAAACGGTTTCGGGGATACCGCGCCGCAAGTGGCGGTGGGTATCCAGATGTGCGTATTCCATCCTGGCCGAAGGGAAATCCACCAGGTCGGCAAGGCCCTCATCAGGTGATGTTTCTCCGGAAGCTATGCGTTTTAATATATCTAATAGTTGTTTTCTATCCATAGTTTTACCAGTGTAGGGTGTAAAGTGCAGAGTGCAGAGTAAGAATCATACAGAAAAATTCCGTGTACCCAAGTGTAACAGTGAGCAGTTCCTCTACACTCTACACATTGCACTCTGCACTAGTTTATTCTCCATTGGGCTGCTTTCATCGTATTGGCCATCAAAAGGGCCCGGGTCATGGGGCCGACCCCTCCCGGCACAGGGGTTATCAGACTTGCAACCTCGGCCACGTCTGGCGAAACATCCCCCACCAGGGTGTAATTCTTCTTTTCAAAATCAGCGACCCTGGCTGGGTCATTCAGAATAAGCTGGGGAGCATCCTCGGGGCCCATGGAGTTCATACCCACATCGATAACAACCGCCCCTTCCCTGACCCAGTCTTTCCTGATCATGAGAGGCTGGCCAACTGCCGCAACCAGGATATCCGCTGTACGGCAAACCTGGGCAAGATCCTGCGTCCGGGAATGACAGATCGTCACTGTGGCATGCCGGTGGAGAAGCATAAGTGCCATCGGCTTGCCAACGATATCGCTCCGTCCCACAATTACTGCGTTCTTTCCCTTGGGATCAACATTCTCCTCATCCAGCATGCGCATAACCCCTGCAGGAGTACAGGGTACCAGTACTCCCTCGTCTCCACGAACCAGCTTGCCCACGTTTTTCGGATTAAAACCATCAACATCCTTGGCAGGATCGATATGGTCCAGGATCATCCTGGTATTGATATGTCCAGACAAAGGCAGTTGAACAAGGAGACCGTCGACGTCCTGGTCCCTGTTGAGGGTATCCACCAGGTCGAGAAGTTCCTCAGTGGTGGTCTCAACAGGAAGCTTGTGGGAGAACGACTCGATACCGCACTTCCCGCAATCCCTGATCTTCATCCTCACGTAAACCGAACTTGCGGGATCCTCACCCACCAGGACCACAGCCAGTCCGGGACTGCGGCCCTGGCTTTCCCTGAACTTTGCGGTATCTATCGAAACCTCTTCCAGCACCTTTGCCGCTATCACGTTACCATCTATCAGCTTCGCGCCGCTCATTACGCCTCCCCTGTAGAGATCCCAAATTCAAGATTCAAGATTCAAGATAAAAACCTGAAAAATAAGTTCTCACACTCTCCGGCATGACCAGCAATAATCAAACTGGATTCCGGGTCCTCGTTTCACTCGGCCCGGAATGACGGTGATTGAGGTTTTCACTTCGATACCTGGATACCTGGATACAGCTCTTCCTCCTGGCTCCTGGCTCCTGGTTCCTGGTTCCTGGCTCCTTTATTATAACTGCTTCACCTCTCCCCGCAAGGTACGTACCACAAGGAGCCCACTTTCAGTAGCAAATTCCACTGTTCTCCCCGCCGTACCCCCTACGTCCTGGGCAACAAGGCGGATGCCGAATTTGTCGAGGGCCTTTCGAGCTGCAAGGATATTCCTGGCACCAATGCACCTGTCTGATCCCATGAACTTACCGGCAAACATATCAGCGCCACCGGCTATCTTCGCAATGAGCCTGGAAGGCCCTATACCTCGGATCTCCATCTGCTGTACCATTGCTGCCACTGCAGAGTCAGCGAATTTCCCGGGTGCTTCATTATCATGAGCGCTGTAGGCATGAGGCAGCAGAACGTGTGCCATAGACCCCATAATAGCCTCTTTGGCATAACATGTGATGGCCACACACGAACCCAGACCATAAGTGACCAGTTTATGGGGTGATTCGGCGAACTTGAATTCAGTAATCCCCACTACGATGTGGTTCATCGACCAGTTCTCAACCTGCCGGCCGCTTCCAGAAACAGTTCGATCCCTGCGTTTCCCGGGATCAGAACAGACTTTACCAGGCTGGCATCTTCCAGACCAGTCAGGTTGAAGGTCAATGTCGTCACTTCGTCGGACAAGGTTCCAACCTCACCCAATATCGCGTCTAAAATAGCGCCTGCCATGTCTTGAACCAGGAACGGTGGAAGGTTGACAACAACCCTTTCAGAAAAACTCCAAAAGACCGTTAGAAGCGACCCGGTGATTATGTTGCCGATCTCAGCAAATGCCGACAAGCGGAGATCACCCTCTGCCTGCCCTGACGACCCGAACAGCATCTCCTCAAGCTCCTTGATCCCTGCCTCGGGAAAAAGGAGAAGGGCGTTACCTTCAATATCCCCCTGGAACGGGACAAGAACACCGATGGCCGGAGCATCCAACCCCCCAAAAAGGGCTGGTATGTCGCTGAGTTTTACATTGGTAACCTCGGGGACACCGACACGGATCGGGATTTTCAGCAGACGGGACAGAGCATTGCCAGCCTGACCTGCGGCGATCGTCGCGATCTCTTCGACAGCTGCGACCTGTTCCCTTGACAAAAAGGGGGTCTTTCTCATCAGCCTAGAACAGGTTGCCCAGATCGAGGATCGGAACGATTCTACCGTCTCCCAGGACGGTCATGCCTGAATATCTCTTGAGATATTGGATAGGGTAACAAAGGGGTTTTACAACGATGTCCACCTGGCCGACAACGCTATCGACAACCAGACCTACCGTCCTGTTGGTAGCCTCCACCAGGACAACATTGAACACAGATCGACCATCCGTACGCCGCTCGATCTTAAGGAGTTCCCCCAGATCGAATACGGAGACCAGTTCCTCATCCAGGTTCAGGTACTGTCGGCCCTGGCTTTCATTGAGGTCCTCCCTGGCTACACGGATCGTCCGGGCCACCCTCGTGATGGGAACGGCAAAGGTGTGATCGAGAAGAGAGACGAGAAGCATCTTTACAATAGCTACCGTCAGGGGCAACCTGAGTGTAAAGGTTGTTCCCTCGCCGGTATGGCTTTCAATGGAAAGAGATCCTCCGAGACTATCCACTGTGGATTGGACTACGTCCATTCCAACACCCCGCCCGGAAACATCAGTAACTTCAGCTGCCGTGGAAAACCCCGGCCGGCACACAAGCATGACGGTTTCTTCATCGCTTATGATTTTTGCCTGATCGCGGGAAATAAGACCTTTCTCCACTGCCTTGGTTTTGATCGCCTCAAGGTCAATGCCCCTGCCGTCGTCAATAATCTCAACATAAACCATGTCTCTTTCGCGGAAAGCCCTGAGAACAATGCGTCCGGTCGCATCCTTGCCGGCGGCCCCACGTCCTTCAGTTTCTTCCAGGCCATGATCCACGGCGTTTCTGAGTATGTGGATGAGCGGGTCCCCCAGCTCTTCTAAAATAGCACGGTCCAGTTCGATATCGGCCCCTATCACTTCAAGGGAAACCTTCTTCTTGCGCTTGAGGGCCAAATCCCGGACCACTCTTGGCAGACGCTGAGTGACCGTTTCCAGGGGCATCATCCGGACTTTCATGACCTCACTATGCAGGCCACTTATGAGATGATCCACCCTTGTGAGGACCTGGTCAACATCTCTGGACCCACTGCCCGTGAGGAGATCGTTCAAGCGACTCTGAGTAACGATGAGTTCTCCGACCAGGTTTATAAATGTGTCTAACAGGGCTGTACTGATACGTACCGATTTAGCGCTGCCAGGAGGTGAACCTGACTCTTTTTTGGACTTCACAGCAACCTGTTCCACCGGTTTGGAAACTTCATCAACACCCTTTTGGGGCTGGGCTATTTCGCTGTCAGGATCCAAAACTGATATCTGGCCCATTTCAGCCAAAGATTGGAGAGTCTTTAAAATTTCGTCCTTTTTGACACCGCCGACCCAGGCAGTGACATGGTCTGTGTAATTGCCTGCCTTTATCTCTTCAACTGACGGATCCGTACGATGGAGCTGACCCAGGGATTCCAGTTTTTTAACTGCCAGGTAAGCCCGGGCTGCGGGCACAAGGCTGTCAGGAGCAATTTCGAACCTTACCTCCAGAGCGCCCTCCAGGTCAGGATGGCTCTCCAGCGATAAAGTTACTTCCCCAGGCCCAGGTTCAGGGTCGGGATCGGGCACATCCTCCGGCCTGTCACCCGCAACTTCAGCGGAAAGGGATGCGGACTCCGGTTTGGGATCAGGGTCGGATCGTTCTTCTTTTACAGCGGTGGCCTCCACCGTTCCCTGAGTTGCATTCAGGACCTTGAGCAGAAGCGAAGAGGTATCAGCCTCTTCGAGGTTCTTGTCCTGCTCCACACCATCCACCATATTTTCCAAAGCATCGACACCTTCCAGGAGGATGTCAGTGACACTCGAAGAAATAGTCAGCTGCCCCTTACGGACCACATCCATCATGTCCTCAAGGTGGTGGCTCAGTTCAGCGATCTTGGAGTATCCCATGGAAGCCGACATCCCCTTGACGGAATGCGCATGGCGGAACAGTTCATTGATGCTCTGTTCTGAAGCTGGTTCCTTTTCCAGAACGAGTATGCAGGTACTCATACCCTGGACATGCTCCCTGGCTTCGGAGATAAAAAGATCCCTGTATTTGGACATGTCCATGGTGGTCAACGACCTCCCAAAACAGCAGCCTCTATCAAGGCGCACCTGGCCGACCGTGGGGCAAGTCCCCCCGGCGCGGTCCTTCACTCAACAGAAACGATCAGCGGCCCCGGGTCTCATCCAGGATGCGGGTCACAACATCAAGGACCTTTTCGGGCTGGAACGGCTTGACTATGAAATCCTTCGCCCCGGCATCCAACGCTTCCATGACAAGGCTGTCCTGACCAAGAGCGCTGCACATGATCACATTGGCTCCGGGGTCCAGACCCATGATCTCCTTGAGAGCTTCGATCCCGGTCATTTCGGGCATTACGATATCCATGGTCACAATGTCGGGATCATGCTCCTTGTACTTGTCCACTGCTTCAATGCCGTTTTCCGCCTCTGCCACTACCTGGTAGTCCTCTTCCTTGTATTTTTTTCCGTTGAAGATCTCAGCGATCATGTTGCGCATAAACATGGCGTCATCAACGATCAAAACCTTAACTGCCATCAGCCCTCCCCTTTCGTGAACTCACTATCGATCCAAACCCGGAGTTTCTCAGGGTTGATCAGTGAAATGAGCCTGCCGTTGTCCCGAAAAACACCCTCAATGATCTCCACCCCATGATCTTTAGTGTGCGCATCACGGGCCACTTCCTCCAATGTCACATAGGAGGTAAAACCGGTTGTTGTGTCAACATGAAGACCGATACCTCCGTGATCTGAAGTCAGGATGAGCAAAAGGCCTTCCTCCTGCGTATCTTCCAACCCCAGGATCCTTCCAAGGGATAGCACCGAGGCCAGGTTACCGTGAACGTTTATCACGCCCACCAGATAGGATGGGGCCAATGGAAGCGACGTGATCTCCGCAACCTTAAAGATCTCGGCCAGAGATTCGAGGGGTAGAGCAAAGTACTCCCTGCCTACAGCACACACTACAACTTCATACGCCGGAAGGTTCGGAACCTGCTCTGAGCCGGAGTCTGGGGGCAAAAGTCGGGCCATGGTATCAGACCTTGAACTCCTCGGATAGCTTTCGCAGCTTATCTGACAGCGCGGTAAGGTCCTGAGCGGAAGCTGCCAGCTCTTCCATGGAAGCTGTCTGCTCCTCTGTTGCCGCCGACACTTCCTCCGTGGACGCGGCGTTGTCTTCGGCAACCTTTGAAACCTCGTCAATAATATCGGTTATATCTTTTGCAGCGGCACTTTGTGTCTCTGTGAGCTGCGATATTTCCTGGGCATGGGTGGTAGATTCCATAACTGCCCTGACGATCTCATCCAGTGATTCTCCCATGCTCTGAATAATATCCTGCCCTTCATCGAGCACACCGGTAACATCTTTCATGGAAACCAGAACCTGCTCGCTTTCATTCTGGATACGGCCGACTATTCCTGAGATCCTTTCGGCGAACTGCTCCGTGTTGGCTGCCAGTTTCCGGATCTCCTCTGCCACAACAGCAAAGCCCCTCCCCGCCTCTCCGGCTCTGGCTGCCTCGATGGTGGCGTTAAGCGCGAGAAGGGTCGTCTGCTGGGCGACATTGGTGATAATGTCGACGATCTGACTGATCTCTTTACTGCTCTCTCCAAAGGACATGACCGAATCACCAGCCTTGGAAACGTTATCGAAAACCTGGCCTATCTTGGTGATCATGTTCTCCGATTGTTTTCTCCCTGCTTCAGCGGTAAGCCCGGCCTCTGATGAGACCTTTGCAGATTCCTGGCCTTTTTTCGCCACCGCCGCCAGGCTCTGGGCCATATGATGAATCGTGCTGGACATCCTCTCCACCTGACTGGCCTGAGTTTCTGCACCCTTGCTTATACCGTCAATGGCAGCGGCTATTTCCTCAGTTGAAGCATTCATCTCTTCAGCAGTGGCTGAAAGGGTCTGGGCCGAATCATGTACATCCTCGGAAGAGGTCTTGAGACCTTTCGCCAGAAGAGAGAGCCGCTGGACCATCACACGGAAAGCCTCCCTGAAATCGGTAATGTCATCCTCAAAATTCCTCCTCATCGGCGTGAGATCCAGGGTAAGATCGCCCTCACTGATCCTCAAAGCCACATCTCTCATTTCCCGGATGTCACGTGTAATACCGTTGGCAAAAAAACTGCCAAGGCCAAGTCCCACGGCGATAGCCGTAAAACCCGCCCCCATTTCCTTCCAGGCTCCCTCCTTCACCCCAAGCAGATCGAAAATATAGGGAACAAAGATCACTACGGCAACAACGAACAGGAATGCAAGGATCAGCTTGTATCTTATTTCCATTCTCATGGCAGGGGACTCCTTTCCCGCTAAATGAGCTCAAATGTAACTACAAATTATCTGACAGCGGCGATTCCCTTAATCGGTAAATACGCTCAGTGGGTGAGACGCTCTGAAAATAAAACCTGTTTTTTCCTATCAGAGTCTCAGCCTTTCCCAGCATGAGATAACCGCCATCGAAAAGGTTCCTGGAAAAACCCGAGATGATCTTCTCCTGGTTCTCCCTTTCAAAATAGATCAACAGGTTCCTGCAAACGATAAGACTGTGCATTGGGCCGGGGTTGTATTTCAGGATATCACCCGTGCGAAAGGTGACACATTCCCTGACCTCACTGCTGATACTGTAGCCTTTCTCCTCCTCCCTGAAAAATTCCTTTATATCCTCTTCTTCCAGATTCTTCAGGGACTCTCTGCTGTATATCCCCGTTTTGGCCCTTGCCAGAATGGCTCTGTCTACATCGGTGGCAAGAACATGAAAAGGGGTACGAATCCTGTGCCTCCTTTTGACTCGCAAAAGAGATATAGCCAGGCTGTAAGGTTCCTCTCCGCTTGAACACCCGGCACTCCAGACCTCAAAGGTACCATGGAGGCTGTGCTCTGCCATTACTCGAGGGAATATCATTTTCTCGAGATACTGAAATGCCGATGGGTTCCTGAAGAATTCAGTGACATTGATCGTCAGATACTGAAATAACTGTTCCAGCTCTTCAGGATCCCGGCTGAGAACCCGATAATAGACACCCAGGTCTTTGTAACCCCTGGAGCGCACTTTCAGGTAGATCCTCCGCAGGATGCACCGTTCCTTGTACGCCTCCAGGTCAAACCCCTTTTCCCGGACAAAGAGTTCCTTCAAGGCCTCAAAAGCCCAGGCATCCTTTTCAGGAAGGTGACCGATTTCCGAAGCCCTGACAGCTACCATTGGGCAGCTTTCGTAACTTCTGAAGATTTATCCGTTTTTTGTATCATAGCGAATTTTAGGGGTCAACGACCAACGGTGACTGCGTCACCGTTCGAGGTTCCGGGTTCCGAGTTCCAGGTTTTAGGTTTCAGGGAAATACGATCTCATATCTCATATCTCAGAGGTAATCGCATAAAACTTTTCAGCTTTCTCCTGCGTTCTGCGTTCTGTCTCTACCAAACCTCAAACATCAAACTCTTTCCTTCCCTCTGGACTCTGGACTTGGGACTCTGGACTCTCTGTTATAACCTTCCTCCAGGAGTCGAGGGACGGGAGGGTCACGATTACTTTACAGCCATCCACATAAGTCTCATCGATCCTTATTGTTCCACGGTGTCCTGCCACGATGGCTTTTGCAATAGGCAGGCCCAGCCCGGTGCCCTCCGGTTTTTCTGTCATAATATCACCACCTTGTTCAAAACGATCAAAGATCCGGGTCACATCCTCACGGGGAACTCCGGAACCGGAATCCTCAACCGATACGAGAACTCCACCTTCGCTGTTGCTCTGGGCCTTTATCCTGGTGTAGCCTCCCTTTGGCGTAAACTTCAACGCATTCTCCAGTAGTTTGTCAAAAACTTTTATCATCTTGGCCTGGTCGACCCAGATCAGGGGCAAACTGTCGGGAAGGTCGAGGCTCAGTTCGACCCCCTTGGATCCGAACCTGGGCCATTGTCCCCTTACCGATTCCTCCAGAAAATAGTGTAATTGTGCCTCCTGAAAATGGAAGGGCGCTGATCCGGTATCCAGCCTGAGCAAATCGGTACTGTCGTCGATGAGGCTGGATAAGCGGTTGGCGGCCTCCATGGCAACGCTGACTTTTTCCATATGAGAAGGTTCGCTCAGTGTGCTTCTTAACAGTTCGAGGTAACCGAGAATGATGGTGACCGGTGTTCTGTACTCATGGGACACATTAATGATGAAATCCGACTTTACCTGATCGACAACCTTGAGCTTCCCGTAGGCATCCTCCAGCTCCTCGGCTTTCCGCTCCAGGTTGTGATAAAGCCTTACCCGCTCGATACTCACGGAAATGTGGGTGGCGAATACAGACAGGATACGCAGGTCAAACTCATTCAGAGGACCGGATCGGCTTTTGTTGTTGGCGTTAAGAACACCAATAACACGGTCACCCACTTTGAGGGGAACACAGATGAGGGATTTGGTCGTGTACCGGTCGTGGCTCCTGACTTTTGCGAACCGTTCCTCCGCTTCCACATCCTTCAACAGAAGAGGCTCCCCGGACTGGGCGACGGAACCCGAAACACCTTTCCCTATCTCCATCCTCGATGTCTCTATGATCCTCTGGCTTAACCCCTTGGCTGCCCGGATCGTAAGGTAATTTTCCTTTTCGTCCAGGAGCATAATGGAGACAATGGCATACCCGAGATCATCCGAAAGATGTTGGACGATCTTTTCGAGCACATCCTCGATGCTCAATTCGGGGCCAAGTTCCAGGGCGAGGTCCAGGAGCACGGAAGCTTCTCCGTATCTCTCCTCCATCTGGTGCCACATGGAAAAACCATCGCGGTATTTCAAGTGTTGATTCCCAGCCTCTAAAAGGATTTCATTGATCAGGCCGGGTCTCATTCCAGGGTGAAGGAACCCCATCACCCTTATCCCCAGGAGGTCATTGGGGTCTGTCTCTTGCGAGGATGCCATAAGAAGAATTTGCGGATGCAAGTCGATCCGCTCCTGCAAATACTCGTGACGATGCAACCTTTCCGGCATCGTTACCAGGACATCTGGAGGTTTGGCACCGGGAGTGCCAGGGGAAACTTCCCACCCCAACTGTCCCGCTGCTTCCGTAATGAGTTCCAGGTGGGCCTTGTCGACAAGGTCGATATGAATTTTAAGGGAAGTCATGGTCACCCTGAAGCAAGATGCTTCTCATGCTCCTTGGTAAGTGTCAGCAAAGTTTTTCTCGTGGTTTCCTTATCCAGGTCTCCAATAGAATTGAAAACCCAGGTTTTAACGGCAACGGGCCTTTCGTTGGATTGTACCCAATGGGCAATGGACTTTGCCTCTTTCCATGAAGCATCGTCACCGGAAGGGATCAGGATCAGGATACCATCCATCTGGACACCCCCCTCGAACAGCTTGATGGTCATATTCTGGAGCTTGCCCGAAACACCTGTTCCTACCACCTCCAGCGCCCCTCCTTTAACAGGGAGAACGACTTTCTCCCCACGCCCCTTGGGAGATAGTTCAAAGGTTCCGAATAGCCCGCCAAGGAAAGCCTGCCTGGCTTCCTCCACAGGTGAAAGAATCATGTACCGGATAATCACATCAACACCTCGTCAGAGTTTTTCCAGGACTGTTCTTATCTTTCGAAGCAGATCGATTTTCATCGCCGCATCTGTTGGCCCGATGAGAAGTCCCTTGCTCAAGGCTTGGCTCGTAAGCGGATAGAAGCGGTATGGGGGAAACCCGGAAATATCCAAAGCCCAGATGATGTCTGCTCCACCTGAATAAGCCTTGACCACGTTTCTCAGCTCACCTGCAATATCGTCTGTATCATCTGCAGGTTGGAGGATCGTTTCCAATGGCGGCAGGCTCCGGAGCGATTCTTCCATCTCATCGGCAAGCCTGACACCTTCCATGAGAAGTTCCTGGCTGCCGCTGTGCTCGATATTCGGTTCAATGGAAACTGCTTTCTGGTCCAGCTTGAACCGCCCCTCTTTCCAGGAGAGCATTGTGTAAAAAGCCTCGAGGCCCTCCCATTTCTCCGTCATCGCGTATACCGGGACCCCCAACTCGAAATATACACGGCCCGGGCCCGGTGAGGATTCCAGCAGAAGCATCCCTGTTTTTCTGCCCATTTCAATGAGTTGTATAACATCAACAAGATCCACTTCCTTTAAAAGTCCTTCCAGGCTGCCGAGTTCCTTCATGTCTTTTATCTTCTTGGTGATGGAACGGACCTTGGCCCTGAGCTCCTTGATAGAGAACGGCTTGGTAATGTAATCATCCGCTCCCATTTCCAGACCCTCGACCCGTTCATCCACATCCTTCTTGGCACTCAGGAAAATAAAGGGGATGGAGGCTGTCTCGGGCCTGGATTTTATTTTCCTGTACAACCCATAACCATCCAGGCGGGGCATCATGATGTCAGAAAGGATAATGTGTGGTCTGAACTCCAGCGCCTTATCAACGGCATCCAATCCATCAACGGCCTCCAAAACTTCAAAACCCTCCTCGAAAGCAAGACGCAGAAGATGCCTGATGTTCTCTTCGTCATCTACAATGAGAATTCTAATGCGTACTTCATCACCCATGGATGCTCCCCTCAATGGCGCCGATAAAGGCTCCGACCACTTCAGGATCGAACTGACTACCTGCATTATTCTTTAGTTCGGCAAGCGCCTCCCCATGATTCAGCTTGACCCTGTATGGGCGATCTGTAGTCATGGCATCGTAAGCATCGGCTACAGATATGATCCTTCCCACCAGGGGGATATCATTCCCTTCCAGCCCGAGAGGATAACCCCTGCCATCAAAGTGTTCATGGTGGTGGCGGATCCCCGGAACAATATCGACGAAGGGTTTGAATTTACCCAGGATCTGGGCACCGATCGATGGGTGTTCCTGCATGGCCTGCATTTCGCTTTCACTCAAACGGCCCTGCTTGGTCAGGATGTGTTCCCTTACCCCGATCTTGCCGAAATCGTGAAGCTGTCCGGCGATTTTGAGCATGGTGATGAACTTCGAACTGAAATCCATGCCCTGGGCGGCCAACACAGCGTATTCGGCCACCCGCTGGGAGTGACCGTGGGTATAGGGATCCTTGGCGTCAACGGCCGAGGAAAGGGCTCCCAAGGTCGCAAACAGAAGATCAGCAAGCTCCTGATACAGCTGCATGGCGTGGAGGACAGAGGCGGCCTGGCTGGACAGCGCAAGTGCAAACTTCAACTCCCCGTCTCCAATCATCCCCTTCTTTTCCCACCCGAAAACGAGGAACCCCTCCCTGGAATTTCGAAGCCGGAAGGGGACAACGAGAAGATCTCCTGTATTGGGTGCCACCTCAACATCCCGGAACCCGGGTCCCAGTATGAGTGACGGGCCTTGGCAGCCGCGGATTATTCCCAGGAGAAAGGGATCAGGACCTGATTCTTCAGGCCACGGCAGTTTGCCGCAGGCATCAAGCAGTTCAAGTTTGCCATCCACTTCCGCCTCGAAAATCATGAACAATCCCCACCTGGCGTTCAGCCTCTGAACACCCTTATCAAGGATGACCGCCAGAGCCTTCTGGTGACCACTATCCGGACTGAGACTTTCAGTTATGGCATAGAGGAACATGAGTTCCTCGTATTTCTGAAACAGGTACTCAGTGGTATCCTCGAGAGCGACGTGGGAGATCACCTTTTCCAAAAGCTGCTGCTGAATAAAACTCCCCAAAGTCTCGAGGCGGGAACGCATGAATACGGGAATCCCTGCTGCTGACGCAACCAGCCTGTCAATGTCATCCGGTGCTATCTCGGAGCCGATATCCCTGATATGCTTCTTATGCTCATCCGACAGCCCCTCAATGGCCGCCTGTCCCATTACAACAGTACCGAAATCAGTACCCTCGCGGGAAACAATGGGAATGACGACCTCTGCCAACCGTGCATGGCACAGGTCAAACTCTGGTTTACCGCTTTGCATGGCCTTGAGTCTCAAGGAATCTGCGAAAGACTTGCATTTTGAAGCACCCTCGCTTGAAGTCTTTAACTGCAGGCAGAAGGACGACTCCCCAACTATAATGTCCGGGAGGTCTGAACCTTGGGGAATATACCCCATGTACAGGCCCGTTATCCTGAAAAGTGACTGGAGAAAATCCTTCAGATCTTCTCTTGGCAGGGGATACCCAGGCTGCTTCATTATTGTACCTGTGTTCCCTCAGTCTTCATCGGTGCCTGCGCAGGCAGGGTAAAGAAAAGGACACTTCCACCACCCTCTGCAGGCTCGGCTCCTATAATTCCGCCGTTCATTTCAGCGAGCCTTTTACATATTGGCAGACCAAGGCCGACCCCGTGGGTATCGACATCACTGAACAGCCGATGCTCCCCGTACTTTTCAAATATGGCATCCCTCTTGTCATCCGGCACACCGGGACCAAAATCCCTCACAAAAATCTCCTGTGCGTTTACTTGCCCTGGACGGGAGCAGACTCGGGCACCTATAACTATATCAGAGTCAGGTGGGCTGTACTTGATGGCGTTGGCAACAAGCCTGTTTATAACATCTGCCACACTTTCCTTGTCCGCATGAACCTGTCCGAGCCCTTCGGCCACATCCGATTTAAGGGTGAGTCCCTTGGTCTGGGCAGCAGCCTGGTTGTTGATCATGGCGGTAAGGAGCGTATCGGAAATGGAGAAATCCTCGGGAACAACCCTGAAATCTGTAAGCTCTATCTTTGAGAGGCTGAGGAGGTCCTCCACTATTTCAGCGAGTTTGCCTGTCTCCTCGTTCATCACGTCCAGATACTCTCGCTGTCGGGGCGGGGCGCTGGAGTAGATATCATCCCACAACAGATCAAGAAAACCTTTCAAAGAGGTCAAGGGGCTTCTGAGATGGTTGGAGACGTTTTCGAGAAACTTGCTCTTGAGGTGATCCAGTTCATCCTCTGCCGACATGTCCCTGAGGAGGATGATGAGTCCGAGGGTCTGTTCCTCCTTCTCGTCCACAACAGCCACGCTGGCCACCAACGGAAAATTTTCCTTGATGGCACTGAAACGTACAGTCCATGTGGGGTTTTTTACACCAATACGCTGCTCCTCCAGTATACCGAAAGTATCCCGGGGTATATGGTCGAAAAGATGCTGCCCTTCAAGAGTCCCATCGACACCAAGGAACTGGAGGGCTAACGGATTGGCGTGGATGATCCGGTAGGACCAGTCGGTGACGAGAACACCTTCCGCCATATTCCGAAGGATCGCTTCTACCCTGTTCTTTTCAAGCTCAAGAATAGCCAGCTGTCGATCCCTTTCCTGCAGGAGCTGCACGTTGTCGAGCAACACCGAGAGCTGAGATGAGATCATTTCCACAAGAACCTCGTCATCAGGGACAAAGAACTCCTTGCGGCTTGAAAAGAGAGTGATGCTGCCAAGGACGCCGCTGGAAGAACGCAGAGCGATGGTAAACTCTGACGAAGATGCTTTTCTCGTGTTACCCCCCGTAAGCTCGGAATCCTCAATGAGCCTGATCTCGAGATCCCTTATGGCAGAGATCTCCACCCCCCTGTCAAGGGCAAGCATTTCACTGCCGCTTTTGATGACATTCTTCTTTGATACCTTCAGGGACTGATTCCGGTAGCGGATCGCAACGAGTTTCTCATTGGCGCCTGGAAGTACCGCGAAGATGGCACCCAGGTCGTAGTCAACAACCTGGCAGATGAGCATGAGAACATTCTGCAGGAGGGCATCGGGTCTGTCCAGGTACGTAAAGAGTTTGCCGGTCTCGTTGATGATAGTCATTTCCAGGAGCTTTCGCTCCAGGATATCGTCGGCCCTCCCTTTGAGAGTTTCGCTTGTCAACTCCTCAGGACTGACCGGTTTTATGGGGTCACGTTTTTCCTTGAGCAGAGACAAGATCGTCTCGATCAAGCTCTGTTCTTCTATTGGTTTTGTGATATAGGCATCAGCACCTACTTCCAGACCCCAGAAGCGGTCTTTCTGGGTATCCTTGGCGGTCATCATGACCACCGGAAGAGCCTTTAGTCGTTCATCGCTCCTGATAAGACGGCAGACCTGGTATCCGCTCATTTCAGGCATTATGATGTCCAGCAGAACAAGATCAGGAGGGTCTTCCCCTATGGCCTGCATGGCCTCGTGACCGTTCATCGCACGGTCAACTTCGTATCCCTCCCTGACCAGGATATCCTTGACCAGTTCCAGAATGAAGGGGCTGTCATCTACTACGAGGATTCGGTGCCCCATTAAATATCTCCCCTGTCCCTGGCGTCCATAACAAAAATAAAGCTGCTGCCGTGTCTTCCGTCGCGGCCCTCCAGGCGGATCGAACCGCCATGCAGATCCACGATCTTTCTGACGATGGCAAGCCCCAGTCCGCTGCCTTTACCGCGCCCGGATGAAATCCGTTCCCCCTGATGGTATTTCTCAAAGATAATTTCTCTTTCCCCGGGAGGAACACCAGGGCCATCGTCCAAAACTTCCACGAGAACCGATCCGTCTTCCCTGCGGACCACCGTTTCAACTTCGGAGCCTTCAGGGGTGAACTGGATGGCATTGGAAAGAAGGTTGACGAACACCTGAAGCAGCCTTCTACGGTCCGCAAGAACCTCCAGTGTACCCGGGCCCTGTCCGCTGAAGGTCAGGGAAACTCCTTTCCGGGCAGCCAGTCCCTCCATACTTCTCACGGTATATGCGGCCAGTTCATCCAACTGGACCGCCTCCATGTGCAGCGCCATTTTTCCGGACTCCAGACGCCCAAGATCAAGAAGGTCGTTGATCAGACTGATCATCCTGTCGGCTTCAGAATCCAGGATCCCGAGATATTCCCGAAGTTTCTCCGGAGAATCGTAATCTCCTCCCAATAAAACCTCCACAAAACCTTTCATGGAGGTCAGGGGGGTCCTCAAATCATGGGAAACGATGGCAAGAAACTCCTCCCGGTTCTTCTCCATGTCCCTGATCCCGGTAAGGTCCCTGAAGCCAAGAAGAATGCGGGATGGACCTGCTTCCCGCACCATGGATAACCCCACAAGTTCTATCTGTTTGTTTTGACCTGCCTTGCCGGGGAGAGTCAGCAGAGATCTCAAAGGTTGTCCGGCCCCGGCTTTTACGGCAGCAATAAAACCCTCCGGCATGGGAAACTCAGTTTTATGAAAGTCCGTGCCGGCCAGGGGTGCGTCGGAATTACTCAGGAGCTCCACAGCTTTCGGGTTAAGGTCGAAGATCCTTCCGCTGTCTTCCATGATGAGGAGCCCTTCGTCCAGGATGCGGAAAACCTCCTCCTTTTCCCGGCTCATTGTCTTCATCTCCTCGATACGAGCCTGCAGCTGATGTACCAGCTGTTGGTTGCGCATAGCCAATTGCTGCCTTTCGATGGCCCGTTCAACAGCGTACAGCAGGTCTTCTTTCACGATTGGTTTTTTAATGTAATCGTAGGCACCCGCCTTGAGAGCCTCTATGGCGCTTTCCATGCTGGCGTAGGCCGTGACCATGATAACAGCGACATCTGGATCCCTTTCCCTTACTCTGGCGAGCACCTCGGTTCCCATGATGTCCTGCAGCACGAGATCCAGCACTACCACATGAAACTCTCCCTCACTGCAGGCCTTGAGGGCCTCCTCTCCGGAACCCGCTATCTGAACCTGATAGCCCTCCTGAGTGAGAATGTTAGCCATCAGATCCTGAAAAAACTTCTCGTCATCTACAACGAGGATCGGGCCGAACTGTCTCTTGTCAACGTTTTGCATTAGTTGAACCCTTCACCAAACTGCGGGCTTTCCCGCTGCGACCGGTCTTTGAAAAGGTGTCCTTTTTAAAAATTGCTGACAGGGCCTCATCCATGTCCTTCACCGGAACGATCTGGATCCCTCTGGTCACATAGGAAGGTATCTCCTTCAGATCGGGTAAATTGAGAGAGGGGATGATCACCTTGTTGATCGACGCCCTTTTTGCGGCAAGGAGCTTTTCCCGCAGGCCGCCGATGGGAAGCACACGGCCCGTCAAGGTGATCTCCCCTGTCATGGCAACCGCCGGGAGAGGCAGCTTGCCTGTTAAAGACGAGATCATGGCCGAAGTTATGGCGATCCCCGCCGAGGGACCGTCTTTGAAAGTCGCTCCAGCCGGAACGTGAACATGAATGTCGGTCGTAAGAATGCTCTGGGGCGTCACACCAAGGTCGTTGCCCCGGGAACGGATATAGCTCAGCGAGGCCTGGGCAGACTCTTTCATGACATCTCCAAGAGAACCGGTCAGGGTGAGAGTACCGTTACCTTTGACAGCCGAAACCTCTATGTTGAGGGTATCCCCTCCGACAGGAGTCCAGGCCAGACCCACGGATACACCTATTCTCGCCTCATCCTCCCTGCGAGCTCCCCGGAACCTGGGAACACCGAGATAACTGTCCAGATTCCTGGCAGTGACCACGGTATGCGTCTTTTTCCCCAAGGCTATCGCTTTGGCCACCTTCCGGCAAACGCTGCCTATCTCCCGCTCAAGGTTCCGAACCCCGGCTTCTCTGGTGTATTCAGTGATGATCCTGTCCAGGGCGCCGTCAGACAGGGACAATAACTCGGGTGTGAGGCCGTTCCTGTCTAACTGTCGATCGACAAGATACCTTCTCGCTATATGCCGTTTCTCCACAGCTGTGTAACCTGAAAGCTGGATGATCTCCATCCTGTCCCTGAGAGCCTGGGGTATAGGATCGGCCATGTTAGCGGTGGCGATGAACATGACGGCAGACAGATCGTAAGGTACCGCCAGGTAGTGATCACGGAAATTATGGTTCTGCTCAGGATCAAGCACCTCCAGTAGAGCGGAGGAAGGATCTCCCCTGAAATCGGAGCCCAGTTTGTCGATCTCATCCAGCATGAAGACCGGGTTGCGTGATCCTGCTTGTTTCATTCCCTGAATAATACGTCCCGGGAGCGCTCCGACATAGGTCCTCCGGTGCCCCCTTATCTCTGCCTCATCCCTTACCCCGCCAAGGGACATGCGGATGAACTGCCGTCCCATGGCCCTGGCAATGGATTTCCCAAGGGATGTCTTTCCGACTCCCGGCGGACCCACAAGACAGAGGATAGGTCCCTTGAGCTCCTTCTTGAGTTTAAGAACCCCGAGGTACTCAAGAATCCGCTCCTTTATCTTTTCCAGATCGTAATGGTCCTCATTGAGAACATCGGAAGCAACCCTGAGATCCAGCTTGTCCTTCGTGGACTTTTTCCAGGGGATCTCCACAATCCAGTCCAGGTAGGTTCTGACAGTTGAAGCCTCTGCTGAGTCAGGATGCATTTTCGCCAGCCTGTCAAGCTGTTTGCCCACCTCCTGTTTCACATCCACGGGCATCCCGGCTTTTTCGATACTCTCCCGGATCCCCTCGATCTCAACCTCACGGTCATCCTTGTCCCCGAGCTCCTGCTGAATGGCCTTGAGCTGCTGGCGAAGATAATAATCCTTCTGAGTCTTACTCATCTCCTCCTGGGCCTGATTATGGATCTTCTGCTGCATCTCGTTGATCTTCAATTCCTTGTCCAGGATCTCGTGAACATATTCAAGACGTTCATAAGGATCAATAGTCCCCAGTACCTGCTGCGCCTCTTCAAGGCTGAGCCCCAGACTCGACCCTATAAGGTCTGCAAGGCGCCCGGGATCATCAACGTTCCCGGCCACTGACAAGACATCAGGCGGGACAGGCTTGCCTAGTTCCACGATCCGCATCAGGCCTTCTTTCATGGCCCTCACCATGGCCTCTATCTTCAGTGGCGGCGGCTCATGCAGTTCTTCGTTAACCAGATCAAGGCGCACGGAGAAGAAAGGATCGGTCTGCAGAAACTCGGCAACCTGCCCCCTCTGCAACCCCTGAACGAGGATCTTCGCTTTCCCGTCGGGGGTCTTCAACATCCGGATAATGATACTAACAGTACCCAGCTCGTGGAGATCCTCTGTGCCGGGTTCCTCCAGATCCCCCGCCTGCTGAGCCGTCAGGAAGATAAGTCGATCGCCCTTGAGGGCCTCATCAAGGGCGCGGATCGACTTCTCCCTTCCCACGACCAGGGGGACGATCATGTAGGGAAATACAACAATATCCCTTATGGGAAGAAGTGGCAGAACCTCCGGAATTACAGTCCCTTCAGACCCTGAACCCCGCTCACTGCCTTCCTCAATGATCCCGTTTCGCTCCTTACTCATTTGGCCGCCTCTCGGGACAGAATTTGATAAGTTCGTAATAAATCTCTACGAGCTTTCTGAAGGGCGGTCATCACGCCTGTGGCGTGAGGGGCGTCATCCCCCGCCAACCTATGTGAATTCGCCCCGCGCCAATGGCGCGGTCCCACCCCAGTCCAGCCGGTGGCGGGACTGCCTGATGGACTTTTGGCGTACCCATGAAGTTTAATCATCAATCCTCACATCCACAGCTGTCTGGCGTCTTTCAGTGACTTTAGGAAGCTTTATTTTCAGCACTCCGTCAACCAAAGCCGCACGCACTCCTGACCCATCCACGCTTACCGGGACCTCAACGATCCTCCTGAAAACCCCGAACTCCCGCTCCAGGCAGAGATATCTGAGGCACTCGCTGTCACCACCGCTGTGTTTGAAACCCTGGATGCTCAGTCGATCCCTGTCGAGTCTGATGTTCAGTTCATCCCGGCTCATGCCCGGGACCTCCAGCTCAACATGAACTTCTACCTCATCCTCAAAGATGTCCATGGGCGGATGTGAAGTCTCCCCGGCCCAATCCGGGGGAGAAGGCATTTTCCCGGAAACCTGGTGAACCAGACGGCTGAATTTCGTTAAACTCCAGCCCGTCTCCCATATGAAATCTCTTTTTCTCTTCATTATTTTTTGGTAATAGCCATTTTATCAGCCATAAATTGCAGCAATCGGGGAGCAAGCTCATCATCCTTGAGAGCATAATGGATATTGGCTTTGAGGAGCCCCAGCCTGTCACCAGCGTCGTATCTTAAACCTTCAAACACCACTCCGTATACACCATCTGTTCCTGCAAGGCTGTTTAAGGCATCGGTAAGCTGGATCTCACCTCCGACACCTCTTTCCTGAGATTCAAGAAGAGAGAAAATATCTGGAGCCAGAATGTACCTTCCGATGACAGCTAAATTGGAAGGTGCAGTACCGGGCGGGGGTTTTTCCACAAAACTGTCAACACGATAGACACCAGCCTCTGTCTTTTGCCCCTGGATGATGCCGTACATGTGGGTCTGATCATCAGGCACCTCCTGCAGAGCAACCACAGATTTCCCGGTCCTTGCAAAAATATCGAGGAGCTGTGCCAGACACGGCTTGGCGGCATCGATGAGGTCATCCGGGAGTATCACCGCGAAAGGCTCAAGACCCACAAGATCCCGGGCGCAAAGCACTGCATGCCCCAATCCAAGGGGTTCTTTCTGCCTGACAAAGGACACCTGGATCATACGGGAAATTTCCCTGATCCGTTGAAGCACCCCTTTGTCACCCTTCCTTTCGAGGAAGCTTTCCAGACCGGGATCAATATCAAAATAATCCTCCATGGCAGACTTACCTCTGGCTGTGACAAGTATCAGGTTGCTTATGCCTGAGGCGACGGCCTCGTCCACAACCTCCTGAATAAGAGGACGATCAACCAGCGGGAACAGCTCCTTGGGTACAACTTTGGTGGCAGGGAGGAACCGGGTTCCCATGCCTGCAGCAGGTAAAACAACTTTTCGAACTTCCAAAGGGACTCCTTTCCTGTAAAAAACTATCACGAAAATATAACAGAAAAGGTTAAGTAAATAAATGCAGTTATCGGTGAACAGTTAACGGTGAACTGTAACAAAAATGGAGTCAAAATAGTCACCTTGAACCCTGCAGATCAAGAATTTTACTGCAAATCGCAAATAGTCAACTGTTAACCGATTCTAACTGCTTGACAAATGATAGGGCTTTGAAAATAATGGGCCCTCAATTTTGCCGAAGTGGTGGAACTGGTAGACACGCCATCTTGAGGGGGTGGTGGGTTAACGCCCGTGCGAGTTCGAGTCTCGCCTTCGGCACCATACATAAAAAAATCGCCCCATCCGGGGCGTTTTTTTATGTCCACGTGATTGGCGAGACGGGAACCTGGCCGCAAGGCCATTAGTGAGCTTGCCCGCCGCAGCTCCTAAAGAGCGGAGGTGGGAGTCTCGCCTTCGGCACCATCCAATAAAAACGGCCCCTTCGGGGGCCTTTTTTATTGGAGTGCAAAGTGTAGAGTGCAGAGGAAAGGGATAGCCCAAAGGCCCAAAGAGGCACAGAACGTCCAGCGACCATAGACGTTAACCCGGAGTGTAAAAATTCTAATGTTCCTGCCTTATCTCATCTGCCACTTTTGGTGAGGATTTTCGTGAGGTCTTGATGTCCTTCACATATCTAGTTTGGTGTAATAAAAAGAACTCTGTAATCCGATCCTCGCTATACTCTGTTCTGAATGACCAACCAGGAGCCTCTAAGGACCTGAAATGTTATAGCTTTTGACTCTCTTCTGCATCCTGCGTTCTGCGTACTGCGTCCTGGTTAAAACTCTGCACTCTACACTCTCCTATCCTACACCTTCTTCTTCCTTGACATCCGACAAGACCTGCACTTTACTGTAACTAAGTGAACTATTTCACTCTTTCCGTTAGTTGGGGGTCAAGATGGAATATGACTGGACCCGCGTTAAGGGATACTCCATCACCGGTTGGAAAAACCGTTCCACAAAGTTCTTCATGGGCTTCCTGGGCTTTTTGATCCTGGTTTCCTTCCTCGGATCTGCACCCTTCTGGATAACCTTCTCTTCACTTACTCCCATTCTCCTTCTTTACTTCCCACTGCTTGGCTTTATGATCGAAACCTTAGAAGGAGACTGGAAGGACTGGCATCCATGGTAGAACAGCAGTACCCGGTACCCGGTGCCCGGTAGGCAACAAACAAGATCAAGACCACAGCCAAATTCCGCACACATTATTACTCCACACCTAAAATGTAATATTTACTTTCAGCCCTTTAAATATTATGCTCCGACCTTGAGGTCTGACCAATCGGCGGAAAACTTAACTAACACAATGGTGAATAGAGACAAATGAGGGATGACAAATGAGGGATATCGAAAAGATCGTTAAAAGGTTTCGTGAAGCAGGTTTGAAGATCACACCTCAGAGGCTGAGCATCTTTAAGCTTCTCCAGAGAAACCGCACTCATCCCTCAGCGGAGGACATCTACCGGGAGATCCTCAAGGTCCACCCCTCGATCTCCTTTACGACAGTTTACAAAACCCTGCAGACCCTGAGGGACATGGGCGAACTTCAGGAGTTAAGCATCAACCCCGAAAGATCGCACTTCGATCCGGACATGAGCGAGCACGCCCATACCTTCTGCAGATCCTGCAAGCAAATCGGTGACCTTGAAATTACCCCGGAAACCCATCTTCTGAAACTGCCAAATGAACCGCACAGCTTTGAAGTTCATAGTGTTCAGGTGCACGCCGTGGGCCTTTGTGGGGAATGCCGGTGAGGCAGAACGTAGAACGTAGAATGTAGAACACAGAATAAACATTGAACATTGAACATTGAAGGGAGTATGACATGGCAGTATTCAAGTGCAAGGAGTGCGGCGAGACCAAAGAGGGCCGCTGTAAACCCAGGAAGTGCCAGGCCTGCGGGGCGACGGAGAGCTTTGAGAAGCAGGAGTAAAAGACGTGAAGCGTGAAGCGTGAAGCGTGAAGCGTGAAGCGTGAAGCGTGAAGCGTGAAGCGTGAAAACAAAAATTCAATCCAGTTAATTGTCAAGCATGCAGTTGAGAAAATTGAGGTGCATGTTGCTTTTTTGACATTTCGGATAACAGATTACTGATAACCGATCACCGATTGACTGATCTGTGATCAGTCAATCTCCACAACCATCCCATCCTCGGCAACGATTACCTCCCCCTCAAAGTGTCTCATCGCCTCTTTCATGATGGCCATGGACCCTGAACCCGGATTGATATGACACAGGATCAGTTTTTTGGAACCGCACATCTGGGCAAGGTCACCCGCCTGGGCCGGGTTCATGTGTCCTTCCACCAACATCCCCGGGCCAGCGGCGCATTCGGCAACAAGAGCATGATCCGCCGAGCTTGCCAGATCCATCAGTTCATCGGTGGCCTGGCCGTCACCGGTGATAACGATCCCGCAATTACCCGCATCTACAGTATCAATACGCCACGCCAGGTTGGGCACAGAGTGAGAGGTTAGCGCAGCATTGATAATACATCCGGTCCATGAAAGCTCGCCATGGGTCCATTCCTCGAGGGTCAGGCGGAACCCGGCAGGAGCTACATTATGCGCCCAGATCGCCTGAAGGTTACGGTAATGTTCATGGAGCCCCCGGGGACCAAGAATGAGCAGGGGTGAGGTTCTGGCTAGTTCCCCGGAGCACAAGGCAAACAGGAGGGGTGCCAGATCCGCGCAATGATCCATGTGAAAATGAGTGAACAGGAGAAGATCAATATCCCGGAGATCGACACCACCGTGCCGGACAAGACCCCAGGCGGATCCCGGCCCCAGATCTATGACCACGGTCCGGCCACCCACCCTGACAAGATGACAGGGTGCAGACCTCCCGCTCTGAGGAATAGCCGTACCGGAGCCAATTGTGATGTACTGCATGTGGTTTCCTCCGGAAACGAGTATGGGAGTGTGGGGGTATGGGAGGCACTTCAACCCATTACCCATTACCGTTCTTGACACAATCACGTCTTCTTCTACATACTAGGCGAAAATCTGATTGTGTACCAGACTATCCGGCAGGCTATCGGAAACCCCTGGAGCCTGCCAGATTTGTCAATTGTTACCGTCCCTGGAGGCAACCCTGAAAATAAAACCGTTTAAAATAGCCCTGATACTGGTCCTTTCATTCCTTGCATTTTCCTGCTCGGCTCCTATTCTCCAGGAATCAACCCCGGAGGAAAGGGTTAGCGATGCTCGGAAGGATATAAAAAAACGCAAAAATGAGAAAGCATACGAGACCCTCGAAGAGCTGAGATTTGTTACAGCCGGTACCCGTCTCGGGGGGGAGGTGCAGTTTCTCCTTGGAGAAGCCGGATTTAATTTGGGCAAGTATCCTGAAGCGGAATCACACTACGCTACTTACCTGAATACATATCCAGACGGTCCATTTTCCGAACAAGCTGTCTACAAGCAGGCATTGTCAAAGGTAAAACAGATCCAGAAACGGAAAATAACCGGTAAATCATATATACCCCATGACAGGGATATTTCCTTGCTCAGGGAAGCAAGGATCCTCTTCGAAATATATGTGGAAAAATACCCGGACGGAGAATGGATCGAAGTTGCCACACAGCGGGCAGAGGAACTCCTGACCAAGGAGGGCCAGCACGAACTGGGGATAGCCTCTTTCTACCTCAAGAAAAAAAATCCGCATTCTGCCATTGAAAGGGCTAAGCGGATAATGAACGGCAGCTACCCCAACACTATCAAGACTGAGGCTCGGGAGCTCATCCGCAAAGCCGAGGAATCACTACCTCAGACAGAGGATGGCCAGAACCTCTGATTCCGACAAACTGCTCGCAGCGTGATGGATTGTTCTGACACGCTTCGAGGTGGAGGACAGGATGGATTTTAAGCAGCTTACAGTCGCGGAGATCGATGACCTTATTAGTCACGGACAGTTCGATGAGGCTGAAGAGGCCCTCATCTCGATCTACCAAAAAAATCCTGATTTTGCAGATATCTGTAACAGATTGGGCCAGATCTACTACCTGAAAGGTGAGTACACCAGTGCCAGGGAGTTCCTCGATAAGGCCGTGCGCTTGAACCCGGATTACACGGAGGCATCCCTTAACCTCGCCGTCACACTCAATGAGATGAAACAGTACGGGCGGGCCAAGGAGGTAATCGAAAAGGCACAGCTCAGAGCCACCCGGAAAAGGACCGCCTTGGAACCGTTCATCGCAGGGAAGCTTGCCAACAAACACAAGGAGATCGGAGATATTTACCGTGAACTGGGTATGTTCCTGGAGAGTATTGTGGAGTATCGAAAAGCCCTCAACGTCTCCCCCGGATTCCCTGATATCCAGGTCAAGCTGGCCGTTACACTTCGCGAATTAGGAATGACTGATGAGGCCCTGGACATTCTGACCAGAGCCACCGAGCATCGACCCGACTACATGGATGCACGCATCCAGCTGGGGATCACCTATTTTTCCAGGGGTTTCCTTGACAGGGCTAAAGAACAATGGGAACAGGTGCTGAAAACAGATCCTTCTCATACCAAAGCACTCATGTATATGAGCTTTCTTAATAAAAACACCGGTATGGCATCTAACAACTCCGCAAGCATTACCTAAACCATTGTCTTGACAGGGGTTTTTGCGAAGCCTATCATTTAAATCTACTTTTGAGGTTTGAGGTTGGGAGTTTGACCTTCGGGGTTGAGGGTAGAACCCCTTTACAGAATACGCATATTATACAGGGGCCCTTTTAAAAAAGGAGAGCACCATGAAGCGAACAGGCTATGCTGTGGCCGCGGCTGTTACTGCGCTTGTCGTGTTGACCTTACTGACGACCGCGCCATGCATTTCACAAGCCTCAGGAAAAGTTCACATCGTTGTAAAGGGTGATACACTTTGGGACATCACGTCCTTCTATCTGTACGACCCCTTCCAGTGGCCGCAGGTGTGGAGCGTCAATCGCGAGATTGAAAATCCTCACCTTATTTATCCCGGCCAGGAGATAGTGATCCCTGAAATGACTGCCAGGACAGCTCCTCCTCCCCAGGAACCCAGACCGCTCCTGCCGCCGCCTCCTCCGCCAGAGCCTGTAACCGCAGAATCCGTCCAGGCAGAACCCGAGCCTATGCCTGAGATCGAACCGGAACCAGCTCCAGTGACCGAAGAGGTCAAACAGGAGATGATCCTGGCAATGAGTACCTACGGATTCATTATAGATGACGAGGAGATCGGGATCGGAACCATCACATCCACTGAGGAGAACCGGCTCCTTATCACTGCGGGAATGAAAGTTTATGTTGAATCAGAAGGAAAAACACCACTGCTGACCGACCGCCGCTATTCCATTGTCCGTGTATTTGACCAGGTCTCTCACCCGGTAACCAAAAAGAAGATCGGATTCCTGGCGAGGGTTCTCGGTGACTTGAATGTGGTGCATTCAAAGGGGAAGCTCTCCACAGCTATCGTTGGAGAGGTCTACAAGGAAATCCAGGTGGGCGACCATGTCATTGAACACCTCGACTACATGACCTGGATCCCGAAGGAAGAGAACGATCTTGCAGGTGACCTCACTGGCTACATTTTGATCAACACTGAGGGCCAAACCATCATGGGTAAAGGTAATGTCGTTTTCATAGACCTGGGGATAGAGGATGGCCTGAAGACTGGTGACACTCTGGATCTGGTAGGAACGAAAAAAACTGTGGGGGGTGTGGTGACACCCCCGCAGATCATCGGGGAAATTCAGGTGCTCGTTCCTCGACCGGGAACTTCAATGGCCAGGATCACCAAGAGTTTTCGGGATATCGGACTCGGCACCGAAGTGGTGACAGCCACCCGGTAGGAGATAAAGCCTACTGAGCCTTAGTGCCTGTCTCCTCCCCGGTGGCAGAAGGAATGGATGCGCCCCCATCCGGAGTTTGGGAAGCTTCAGGGACAACCTCCGGTGAAGTTTGGGCCGGGAACTGTGCGGGAACCTCTTGCGCTGCTGGGAGTTGAACACCGCCCATCCTGTTGGCGGACGAAACATAAGCCAACCCGAGGGATGTCACCATGAAGCACACCGCCGCTGCGGTCGTCAGCTTTGCCATGAACCCTGCGGGCCCTGCGCCACCGAACAGGGTCTGGCTTGAGCCACCGAAAGCGGCTCCCATTTCAGCTCCCTTCCCCGTCTGGAGCAGGACCACAAGAATAAGGAACACTGCAACAGCGATGTGAAGGATTTTAATCAGAAGGATCAGCATTGTTTTATAAACCTCCAGTTCAGTAATCAGAAATAAGGGAACCGTGAACCGAACACATTAACGCTGTACTTTTTTTTGTCAACTCCAAACCTTGACAGGGTCGCAAAAAGTCCGTTATCGGCTTTTTGCTCCTCGGAAAGGGAAAAGCGTGGTTTTCCCTTTCCTCACAGATCAATGACTTATATCGACAGTCATTGATCCGGGCGCCCCCCTCGGGGCGCGTTGATGACTTTTTGCGAAATCATCAACCTTCAAACGGAATTAATTATTCCCGCAAAACTGTCCGGATCCATGCTGGCTCCGCCAACAAGGGCACCATCAATGTCAGCCATGCTCATGAGGACACCGGCGTTTTCAGGTTTGACCGAACCTCCATAAAGGATGCGGATAGATCCCGCGACATCATTGCCGAAAATATCAGCAAGCTGGCTTCTGGCAAAGGAGTGGACCTCCTGGGCCTCTTCTGGGCCAGCTGTTTTACCGGTCCCTATAGCCCACACAGGTTCGTAGGCAAGGACAAGTTCCTGACCGCTCTGAAGCACAACATCAGCAAGCCCTCCGTGGATCTGGCCCCCAACGGTATCGAAGGTCTTGCCATAATCCCTTTCACCAAGGGTTTCGCCAACACAAAGAACTGGAACGATCCCCTCCTGTAAAGCTGCCAGCACTTTCCTCGAGACTTCACCGTCCCCTTCTCCGAAATACTGCCTTCGTTCCGAATGACCAAGGATCACATAACGGCATCCGGCATCCCTTAGCATAACAGGGCTGATCTCTCCAGTATAGGCGCCCGCTTCTTCCCAGTGCATGTTCTGGGCAGCCAGTGCAACCGAGCTCCCTTGCAGCGCTTCGGAAACGGGCATCAGGGAAATATAGGAAGGCGCAAGGGCCATGTCCACATCCTCCACACCTGAAACCAGGGGGAGGAACTCCTCAACAAAATCCACAGATTCGTCGACGGTTTTGTTCATTTTCCAGTTGGCAACGATAAACCGTCTTCTTTCCATGGTATACCTCCCCGAAGCAGGCGGGCTATATCATCTGTGCTATATCGTATCAACTTGATCCGCTAAAAACCCATTAAACAATTCCGCCATCGGTCCCGCCGATGGCGGGACCAGTTGTAATAATCTCCCAGGAACTTTTTACCAGGTTATCCATATCACGGCCGGGATCAGGCATCGTCCAGGGCATTGAAGCCCGGCAGTTCGCCTTTCTCGAGAAGCCTGATGAAAGCCCCTCCTCCCGTGGAAATGTAGTCGATCTTGTCGGAATTTCCCGTGGCATGCACAGCGACATCGGTGTCCCCGCCCCCGATGATCGTCAGCCCCCTGCAGTTGGCCAGGGTATCGACCATGGAGAAGGTCCCCTTGCTGAAGGGTGAAAGCTCAAACACTCCCATTGGACCGTTCCATACGATAGTTCTGGCCTGCTCGAGCACGTGATTAAAAAGTATCACCGTTGCAGGGCCTATATCCAGGCCCATCATATCATCCGGGATCTCCTGGGCAGGCACGACCATGGTCTTGGCCTTTTCCTCCCTGGCATCAGCCGCAATGCAGTCCACCGGGAGGTAAAAGGGGATACCTCTTGACCTTGCCTGCCCCATGATATCCGCAGCCAGATCCAACATGTCCTCCTCCACCAGGGACTTGCCTAAATGATAACCCATGGTCTTCAAAAAGGTGAAAGCCATCCCTCCACCGATGATGATCTTGTCCACCTTTTCCATAAGGCTCTCAATCGTCTTTATCTTATCCGAGGTCTTGGCGCCTCCCAGCATGGCCACAAGGGGACGTACCGGTTCGGCTAAAGCCTTGTTGAAGTAGTTGATCTCCTTTTCCATGAGGAACCCGGCGATGGCGGGATGCAGATATGAGGGGACACCAATTACAGAAGCGTGTTCCCGGTGGGAATTAGCAAAAGCGTCGTCAATGTAAATATCAGCAAGCGCAGCCAGTTGGCGGGAAAAATCGGGATCGTTTTTTGTTTCCCCAGGATGGAACCTGAGGTTTTCAAGCATTAAGACACTACCGGGTTTCAGTCCATTTGCAGCCCTCTGAACCTCGTCGCCTATGCAGTTGGGCATAAACTGGACTTCAAGCTTGAGGAGCCGGCTGAGACGCTTTGACACGGGAGCCAGGCTCAGGGATGGTTCCGGTTTGTCCTTGGGCCGACCCAGGTGGCTAATGATGATCAGACTGCCGCCGTTGTCCAGGATGTGGTTGATAGTGGGCAATGTCGCCCTTATCCTGGTGTCATCTGTGATATGGCCACTGGCATCCAGGGGAACATTATAGTCCACCCTGACAAGGGCCCGTTTTCCTTTGAAGTCTATAGAATCTAAAGTTTTTTTCTTAAGCACATCAAACCCCGTAGAGGTATTTAGCCAGGTCCCTGAGCCGGGATGCGTATCCGTATTCGTTATCGTACCAGGACATGACCTTCGCCAAGGTACCATCCACGACCTTGGTCAGCGGGGCATCAAAGATGGAAGAGGCTTCCCACCCGTTGAAGTCGACGGAAACCAGGGGTTCGTCATTGTAGACCAGGAACCCGGCCAACGGCCCATTTTCCGCAGCTTTCTTCATTTCGGCATTGATGGAGTCGGCATCGGTGCCCTTTTTAAGCTCCACCGAAAGGTCCACGAGGGATACGTTGGGCGTTGGCACCCGGACCGCCAGCCCGTCCAGTTTACCCTTGAGCTGGGGAAGGACCTCACCAACGGCGGAAGCCGCGCCAGTGGTTGTGGGGATCATGGAAAGGGCCGCAGCCCTGGCTCTGCGCAGGTCTCTATGAGGCTGATCGAGGATCCGCTGATCGCTGGTGTAGGCGTGAACGGTGGTCATAACACCGTGGATGATACCGAAATTCTCATCCAGCACCTTGGCCACCGGAGCGAGACAGTTGGTCGTACATGAGGCGTTGGAGATCACCCTATGCTTCTCAGGGTCCAGGTCTGAATGGTTCACACCCATGACTACAGTAAGATCCACACCCTTGCCGGGAGCGGAGATGATCACATGAGAAGCCCCGGCGTCAAGGTGCGCTGCCGCACTCTCTCGAGTTGTGAACAGGCCTGTACATTCCAGGACTACATCCACACCAAGCTCCTTCCACGGGAGTTTGGAAGGATCCCTTTCAGAAAAGACCTTTACCCCCCTTCCGCCGATAATAATACTGTCCCCGGAGGTTTCGCTCACTTGTTTACCCGTAAGGCTTCCGTGGATCGAATCATGGCAGAACAGGTAATTCAGTGTTTTGGCGTCGGTCAGATCGTTAATAGCAACAAACTCGATTCCCGGATCGTTCATTGCGCTGCGAAGGGTTAATCTCCCTATTCGACCAAACCCGTTGATCGCCACTTTGACAGCCATTGTCATCCTCCTTACAGGTAGTTTTAATTATCGTTTTGATTATCTTGGAGTAACATTTTACGTATGCAAATATCATTTATCATTGAACTACCATGGAAAAGCGCCATTGTAAACGGCGGCATCATCAGGTCAAACTCTTTCTCCCTGAAACCGGGGCCTTGAAGGTCCATTCCAATTACAGGAAAAAAGAGTTTGCTGAATTTCTTGAAAAATTTGGGAATAGATCACAGGCTGCGTGCCGAAAACATTCGAAACGATGTAAAACATGAACAGAATCAGCCAGAAATATTCACATTTTCTCCACCCGAGGGGGGATAACGTAAAACCAGGCACTGATTTTACGTTATTGGTTCAGCTTGACACTCACCCCGATACCTATAGTATGATAACTAGTAAACTGTTAAGTGACAATTTACACTAACGATATCTGTACAGGGATGTCTACCCGGGATAACAATGACGCCTAATCGAAAACCCGCCAGGATCCTTATCATTGAGGATGACCCTGTATCCAGGAACCTCCTGAAAAACATTTTCCGGAACGAAGGTTATGATGTCGAGGAAGCGGCTGACGGGATCAAGGGGCTCGAAATGGCCCTCCTCGATCCGCCGCCGGACCTTATCTGTCTCGACATAATCCTGCCGGGTCTGTCCGGTTACGAGGTCTGCCAATCCATTAAACATAGCGAGGCCGGCGTAACGATCCCTGTCCTCATGGTAACTTCCCTCACCAAGAAGGAGGATATCGTAAAGGGCCTGAAATCAGGTGCAACCGACTACATAACAAAGCCGTTCTCCCCGGTGGAGGTACTGGCCCGGGTAAAGGTCAACATTGAGAACCGGTTCGCCATGCAGGAACTGCTGGGAAGGTCGGGCCGATTTGAGTTGGCCTGTGATGTCCTGGAAACAACAACATCGTCACTGGATTTGAAGCAGGTCCTCTTCCATCTTGTGTCGAAAACGGCCGAATTCCTCGATGGCGAACGCTGTTCCATAATCACCGTGGACGGAAGCTGGGGTAACGATGAAGATATTCCCGTGGGCCGCCTCCTGGTATCCCATGAGGACCCCAACATTTCCGAACTGGCCATCGACCTTATAAAATACCCCGAGATACTCAAATCGTTCCGCACGGGGGAAGTTGTGGTGGTGAAGGACGTCCTGAACGATCCGCTCATGGCGGATGTTAAACAAAACATGACCAACCTTCCTTTCAGGTCGGTCATGGCCCTTCCCCTTGCTTTCCGCGGAGAGATCCTGGGTGCCATGCTTTTGAGAGCTACCAGGGAAGAGACCGGTTTCACCGACAACGAGATCATCATGGCCAGGATCATTGCCGGAGCCAGTACCAACGCACTGAGAAACGCCGCCTTGTACCAGCGCATCAACAAAAAAAACGAAGTCCTCGAAAAAATGAATGAGGAACTGAGCATCGCAAACCAGGAGCTCGAAAACCTCAGTCAAGCCAAATCGGATTTCGTGTCTATGGTCTCCCATGAACTCAGAACGCCCCTGACCTCCATTATCGGTTTTTCCGAACTGCTCGCGGAGGCTCATGTTGGTGAACTCACCGATGAACAGGAGGAGTACATAAGGCAGATCCTCCGCAAGGGCAAGGACCTGCTCGCCCTCATCAACGACCTGCTGGACACCGGCCGCCTGGAATCCGGGAAACTTGCTCTTCGTTACAGGGAAGTGGACCTGGAAGACGTTATCCTTTCAGTTCGATCCTCCACACGGCACGTGACCGAAAACCTGCCTATCATAAATACCCACATACCTGTCGACCTGCCGGCCTTTGAGGGAGATGCGGAAAAGATAGCGCAAGTTCTCACCAACCTGGTCACCAACGCCCTGAAGTTCTCCCCTCCCGGCTCACAGGTGGATATCATCGCTTCGATGATCCATGGGCGAAGGGACAGTGACCGGGGAGATCTGATTCAGATCAGTGTGAAGGATAGAGGGATCGGAATCCCGGAGAACGAAAGACAAAGGATATTCGACCAGTTCATCCAGGTCCAGCAAGGAAATTCCCGTACTTTCCAGGGTGCCGGCCTGGGGCTTTTTATCTGCCGCTCCTTTGTAGAGCTTCACGGCGGCAAGATCTGGGTCGACTCAAATGTGGGAGAAGGAAGCACCTTCCACTTCTCGATACCGATAAAACAAAGCTGAAAACCAGTGTCTGGTGTCTAGGATCTAGTGTCTGGAAAAGACAGAATCCAGGAGCCAGAAACCAGAAACTAGACACTGTCTTTTTCGAATATTATTTCCCCATCTTTCACATCCCCAACGATCGCATCCCCATCCTTGAACTTCCCTGAAAGGATCTGAACGGCCAGTACATCCTGAACCTTTTTCTGGATGACCCTGCGAAGGGGCCTTGCACCGTAAACCGGGTCGTAACCCTCTCCTGCGAGCAGTTCCTGGGCTTCACCGGTAAGAGTCAGAGCTATCCCTCTCTCGTGGAGCAGGCTGCCGAGTTTCTGTACCTGGATCGTGACGATGGCCCTCAACTGTTCCCTGGTCAGAGGATGGAAGATGATCACGTCATCGATGCGGTTTATAAACTCAGGGCGAAAGTGTGCCGTCAATGCCTCCAGCACCCGTCTCTCCATCTCCACGGTATCCTGACCTTGCAGATCAGCGATGGCCCCACTGCCGATATTGGATGTCATGATGACCACTGCGTTCCTGAAGTCCACCGTTCTGCCCTGTCCATCCGTTAGTCGCCCGTCATCGAGGAGCTGAAGCAATACGTTAAACACCTCCTGGTGAGCTTTTTCTATCTCATCAAGGAGAATGACACTATAGGGTCTGCGGCGAACCGCTTCGGTAAGGTACCCACCTTCCTCGTACCCGACATACCCGGGTGGTGCTCCAATGAGGCGGGAGACAGAGTGCTTCTCCATGAACTCAGACATGTCGATCCTGACCATGGCCCCATCATCATCGAACAGAAAATGTGCCAGTGCCTTGGCCAGTTCAGTCTTTCCAACCCCTGTCGGTCCCATAAATATAAAGGATCCAATGGGTCGATCCGGGTCCTGGAGTCCTGCCCTTGCCCTCCTTACGGCATTGGATACCGCCTGGATCGCTTCATCCTGACCTATGACCCTTTGTGCGATCCTCTCTTCCATGTGAACCAGCTTTTCCATCTCCCCTTCGAGGAGACGGCTTACGGGAACCCCTGTCCAGTTGGAAACTATGAGAGCGATGTCCTCGGAATCAACCTCTTCCTTGAGCATCCTCTGGGCTGACTGCAATTCGGCGAGCCTTTTTTCGGCCTCTTCAGATCTTTGCTGCAGTTCCGGGATATCCCCGTACTTAAGCTGGGCCGCCTCTTCCAGATCCCCTGCCTGTTCAGCTTTCTGAGCCCGATAGCGGGTATCCTCCATCTGCTCCTTGAGCCGGCGAAGCTCCTGGATGCTCCCCTTTTCCGTCTCCCAGTGGACCTTCATGGAATCGCCTTTCTCACTGAGATCAGCGACCTCCTTTTCGATCTTTGCCAGTCGTTCCCTGGATGGGGCATCCTTTTCCTTCTTGAGCGCTTCCTTCTCTATCTGCAGCTGGACAATACGGCGCTGGATCTCGTCGATCTCCTGGGGCATGCTGTCGATCTCAATGCGCAGCCGGGAAGCCGCCTCGTCTACAAGATCAATGGCCTTATCCGGCAGGAAGCGGTCAGCGATATACCTGTTTGACAGGGTCGCGGCAGAAACGATGGCCGAATCGGTGATCCTGATCCCGTGGTGGATCTCATAGCGTTCCTTGAGCCCCCGAAGGATCGCGATGGTATCCTCCACCGAAGGCTCCGGCACCTTCACGGGCTGGAACCGCCTTTCCAGGGCTGCATCTTTTTCAATGTTATTTCGGTACTCATCCAGAGTCGTGGCCCCGACACACTTGAGCTCCCCCCGGGCAAGGGCGGGTTTGAGCATGTTGGAGGCATCCATCGAGCCTTCAGCGCGACCGGCGCCTACCAGATTGTGCAGTTCATCAATGAACAGGATCACCTCGCCGGCTGCCTCTTCAACCTCTTGAAGAACCGCCTTGAGTCGCTCCTCGAACTGGCCCCGGTATTTGGCCCCGGCGACAAGGGCTCCCATGTCGAGGGCTATTATCCTCTTGCCCGAAAGGCCATCAGGAACATCGCCGTCGGAGATCCTCTGGGCAAGCCCTTCGGCGATGGCCGTCTTGCCCACCCCCGGCTCTCCGATGAGAACAGGGTTGTTCTTGGTCCGCCTGTTCAGAACCTGGATCACCCGCCGGATCTCGTCGTCGCGCCCGATAACCGGATCTAACTTCCCCTGCCGGGCCAACTCCGTCAGGTCTTTGCCGTACCTGAGCAGGGACTGGTAACGATCCTCCGGGTTCTGGTCGGTAACCCTGTGGCTGCCTCTCACGCCTTTAAGGGCCGCGAGGACCATCTTCCTGTCCAGTCCGTACTGTTCGAGAACCTTGGCTACAGGACTCTTGCTATCGACCATGGCGAGGAACAGATGTTCCGTGCTGACGTATTCGTCCTTGAGCTCCTCAGCCTCCTTGTGGGCGGTGTTAAACAGTATATTGAGATCCCCTCCGAGGTGGACCTGGGTGATACCGTGGATCTTGGGCAACTTGCCCAGTGTCTCTTCGAGAACGACATTTAAAGCAGAGATATCCGCTCCCACCTTTTCGATGATGGGTACAACAACCCCGCCTTCCTGGGCAAGGAGAGCTAAAAGGAGATGCTCGACACCGATCTCCTGATGTCCCCTGTTCTCGGCATCCTTCTGGGATTCCTGAAGAGCCTCCTGGGCCTTGACTGTCAACTTGTCAAAATTAATTGCCATTATGTCTACCTCTATTCTCACATGTACTGGTGTGTTTTATTCTCCACATAGAATTTAACCATCCACGGTACACTGTCAAATGGGGGACGGTAGGAGTGTAGAGTGCAGGGTGCAGAGTGTAGAGGGAAAAACGTGTTTGAGGTTTGATGTTTGAGGTTCAAACCTTGATAGAGTCGCAAAAAGTCCAATCCGGGACTTTTCACTCCATGGAAAGGGAAAAGCGTTGTTTTCCCTTTCCTTACAAATCAATGATTTACGGAGTGAGTCATTGATTTGGGCGCCCCGCGCGGGGCGCATTGATGACTTTTTGCGAAGTCATCAACCTTAAACCCTGAAGTCAAGAAACGGCACGACGCGCGAGTTACAACTCCGAGCACCTGGAACAGGACTCTACACTCTACACTGTTTCAACTTTGCTTACTTTTAATGTAAACTCACCTTAGAGGAATTTTGAATCTATGATCATCTATGACCTACAGTGTGCGCGCGACCACAAATTCGAGGGCTGGTTCAAGTCCAGGGAGGAGTATGACCGCGAGTACCAGGCCAAAAGGCTTTCGTGCCCCCTTTGCGGCGATTCACAGATAACCTTCCTGCCCGCGGGCGGGCACGTTTCGATAAAGGAACGGACCTCGAATTACGACAACCAGAAGAAAATGGTCAAGGCCTTTTCGGAATTTGTGGAAAAGAACTTTGATAATGTGGGGCCTGATTTCGCCAAAGAGGCGCTTAAAATTCACTTTGAGGAGGTCGGCCACCGGAATATCCTGGGCACCATGACCGATGGGGAGGAGAAGGAACTTCAGGAAGAAGGGGTCCAGTACGTCAAGGTACCGGTTAGAAAATTATCCAGTTGAAAGAACAGGAGCCAGTACCCAGGAGCCGGGAGCCAGGAGAACTACTGTAACCCGGAACCTGGAACACTACCAATAAAAACGGGCCCGAGAAGGGTCCGTATGTTTGTGGTGGGCGATACTGGATTTGAACCAGTGACTTCTGCCGTGTGAAGGCAGCACTCTCCCACTGAGTTAATCGCCCGAAGTTTGAGAGATTATAACTACGGAGCCTCAAGTGTCAAGGGAAAGGCCGTTGACACGGGAAAGGCCGTGACTGGTAACTCGTGATTAGTGATTGGTAAAAACGCGGCTGTAATAAAACAAATTAAGTGATTTCACACAAACCGGGTCTCTAAAACCTCTGGCGAAGTAAGATGAAATCTGGCGGTCCTGATCCCCTTGTGGTATTAATTCTGCGTTATGACAAAAAAACTTCTCCTTATAATGATACTTCTACTTGCTCTGGTTCTCTCCCCTGCCCCATCTTTTGCCGGTTCCGCCATGGACTCACTCATCGACCGGGTCCTTTTCGCCTACGGCGGGAAGAAGCTCGACTCGGTCAATGCCTACCGGATGGAAGGCGCTGTGGCTGCCAGGATGAGGCAGACCGAGGGGTCCATGGTCAGACTCTTCTCCAGACCCGACCGCCTCTATGTGGACCTCGCTTACAAAACCAATCCCGAGCGCAGGTTTCTCGACAGGGAGCGGGGCTGGCGAACCGATCCTGGGGGAGACGGCATCAATGAGGTCGGAGGCCACCTTTTAAAATCCATGGTTCTGCAGGCGGCCCGGTCCAACATACCGTGGGTGCTTTCTGAGCGCAGGGATGATGTCACCCAGATCCCGCCACTCAAAATAGAGGACCGCATGACCATCGGTTTGCAGGTGCTGCTAGAGCCCGGCCTCTTCCTTCGCCTCTACGCCGACCCAAAGACCGCCCGCATCGTCTATAGCCAGGCCATCCTGAATACCGAGTCTCTCAAGACCCACTTCGAGACGGCCTACTCGGAATTTAGGGAGGTGGACGGGGTGCTTTTCGCCTTCCACGAAGAGAACTGGGCATCAGGATTTAATACGGGGATGACGGAGATACGGAAAATAACTGTTAATCCGGCCACAAAGCCCGAAGACTTCAGGCCCTAGTAATTTTCAATCTCAAATCTCAGATCTCAAATCTCAAAAAGTTCCAAACCAACTGTCAGGCATTTCACTACTCACATAAATGCGGCAAAAGCACTTAAGGCAGCCTGTCCGCCATCTTGTCCGTCGTAGCCTGAAAGGCGAAGTCGGAAGCTCGTAGAGCGACGGCGGAAGGACACAGGGCAGCCATTGACAGGCTGCTATCGCCCACTTGACAACTGACAGACATATCAGATTGCCGCGTCACCCACGACTATCTCGATGTTATCATTCACCCCCACCTCGGTCCTCCCCCCTCAATAGGGGGAGGAAGCATTAGGAAGATGACTATTTTATACTCGCAATGACAAGCAGCTCTACTAGACACCAGACACTGCCGTTCCCCCTTCGCGTCCTCAGCGTTAAAATCCACCTCAATTACCAGAAATATAAAGCCGGGGCGTTAGCGCCCCGGCTTTATTTGAGATCTGAGATTTGAGATCTGAGATTCGCTTTTAGAACGATCGCCCCACCGTCGCGGCCGTCAGTTTCCCATGAACCACTCCCTTGGTCCCGATGAGCCGGTCAGCTACCTTCCGGATCTCACTGCTCTTCCCCTTCACGAGGACCACCTCCAGGCACGTGTGGTGGTCCAGATGAACGTGAAGGGTTGAAATAACGGCCTCTCCCATCTCATGCTGGATAGAGTTGAGCTCATCAGAAAGTTCCCGCACGTGGTGATCGTAGACGAGGGTCACCGTTCCGATGGTCTCCTCATCGGATTCCCACTCGGCCTCCACAAGGAAATCCCGAATTAAGTCCCTCAGGGCTTCGGACCGGTTACTGTAGCCCTTCTCCTGTATGAGCCCGTCAAAACGCTCCAGAAGGCGGTTGGGTATGGAAACACCGAACCTGGTGGTCTTTTCCTCCACCCGATAACCTTCTATACCTTATCGGCGCTGTCGATCCTGGGTGGCCTGCCCCGGCGTTTCGGTGCGGCAGGTTGCGCCTTGGCTGAGGCTGCCTTGGGTGGACGTCCCCTTCGTTTCGGAGCTGCGGATGATGCCCTGGATGAGCCTGACTTGGAAGGGCGTCCCCTTTTCCCAGAAACCGGCTTGTCGTTCCTGACAGCCTTCAGGGTCCTCTTGAGACTGGCTATATTTTTTTCAACTTCCGCGATGTGTGTCACCGCTTCGGCTACCTCCGCCTCGCCCTTTTTACTCGGCTTGGTAATGTTCAAGTAGAAAAGCTCGCCAAGCTCCTGGTACAGGTCTTTTTTCTGTCTGTTGAGGGACCCGATCTCTATCTTCACCTGGGCGACCTTTGTGACTTTGTCAGCCTCACCCTTGCCCTTCTTCACGGCCTCGATCACCTTCTTGCCGAAATCCTCGAGAGCGGATTTAACCTTTTCCATTTCCTTGTCCACGGGGTTCTCCTTTCGTAATCTGTGATCCATAAATCCATAAATCTATAAATCTATAAATCTATAAATAAATATTCTACAGGCAATTATTAATTATTCAAAACATTTTTATCGGGAATTTCCAATATTTATTAAAGGGTTAAATATGCAATTGCAGTCATAAATGTGCAGGGCAATTATTTTTTTATTATCAAAAAAATAATTGGTGCTAAAGTGCAGAAGTACGGAAGGATTTCCAATAATTGAAATTTATCTGAGATCTGAGATTAACTGGGATTTATCCCCCGAGCGCTAATTTTCCCCCATACCACACGAACCAGACACCCAGGACAACCAGAATGGCCGCGCACAGGAAAAGCACCCGGCAATAGTGGTAGGTCCCCAGGAATTTTTTCCCTCTTGCCGCCCCCACCGAAACAAGGGTGTACCAGGCAAGGTCACCCGAAATGTGGCCCAGGAAAAAAACCGTGATACCCAGGGGGCCGCTTTTAGCTGCCGTGGTGAGAAAGGCTAATCCCACCGTCGCCCACCAGAGGGTCCAGTAGGGGTTGGATATGCTGGTAAGGATACCAAGCCACACAGCCCGGTTGCTTCCCGCCACAGCCCCCTCCTGGGTTCCGATCCCCCCTCCTGCCCTGGCCATGGCGACCATCCCCCAACTCATCCAGATGAGGATGGCTCCTCCCACAAGCCCGACGATGGACTGGACTGCGCCGGATTTGAGGAGGGGACCGGCTCCCAGAAAAACAAGGCTGATAAGCCCCAGCTCCAGGATGGCATGGCCCAGGATGGCCAAGGGGCCGAAGGTCCACCCGAACCGGGGAGAGTGGGCCACCGTAACTGTGAGGAGGGGGCCAGGCATAAGCGCACCTGAAAGGGCCACTACAAAAGCTGAAGCAAAAAGCAGAGGGAGGTTCAAGCCGCTCCCCCCGCGAGCTTTTTCAGAAGCTGAACCTGGGGACGATAGCGGCCATCTCCATCCGGCAGGGGCTGGGTTTCCAGGATCCCCGGAACGTTAGTGAACACTTCCTCACTGAGGATGACCCTGAAACCATTTTTTCCGATGTGTCCCTCGCCTATCCGCTCATGACGGTCCACCCTGGAACCTAGCTCCTTCATGGAGTCGTTAAGGTGAACAACTCTGATATTATCCAAACCTGCCTCACCATCGATTCGTGTTAAGGCTGATTTGACTTTTTTTCTATCCCTCATGTCATAACCGGCGGCAAAGGCGTGGGCTGTATCAAAACAGAAACGGACACGATCCGGGAAACCCGCCAGTTCCCTTATGGCTGCCAACTGGGAAAAGGAACAACCCACGGATGAACCAGAGCCGGCGGTGTTTTCGAGGAGAATGTCCGGCCCGGCCACATTTTCCTCCAGGACAGCCTGAACCATTTCAGCGGCCCGGCGAAGACCATCCTCCACAGAAGTATCCTTGTGGCTGCCGGGGTGGATAATAAGTTGGCCTATGCCGAGAGCCATACACCGGGTGTACTCTTCTTTTAATGCCACCAGGGAACGGATCCACAAGTCAGGATCGGGGCTGGCAGGGTTGATGAGGTAGGCGCCGTGGACAACGATGGGGAGATCCCCGTTGGCCGCCAAAGCCTCCTTGAATGCCTGGGTCGTATTGGGATCTACAGGCGGGACTTTCCACCTGCCAGGGGGCCCGGTGAAGATCTGGAAGCACTCGCACTCGTCCTCCACTGCCCTGTGAATAGACTTTTCGAAGCTACCGGATATGGATTCATGGGCACCTATGAGCAAAAAAATCTCCTCCCTGTTTGCGGAAAAAGAACGCCATTATATCTAAGGTTGAAGAAAAAGAAATGTGCAAAGAGGAAGTTTTCTTTCAGTGGTCGGTGGTCGGTGATCAAAAAAATGGCAGTGCCCATTAATGAAGAAGGAAGATGTTGAGACAGGGAGGCAGGCGGAGGAAATCTGATCCTGGGAAAATCTTTGAAATATGAGATCTGAGATTGAAACCGACCACTGATCACGGGTTCGGGTTCGGGATTTTATCGATCACTGATCACAAACCCCCAGGACTCAAGCGTCCTTACCAGTTTTGAATATCTCCAGATCATGGTGCAGCGCCTCCATGCGCTGGTGGAGATCATCAATGACCCCCTGTAGTCCGTGCACCGTTTCCTTGTTCCTCTGGATGACACTCGTGAGGTTCTCCGTCAATCGCAGTACCTTCGCACCATTGACAACCTGAATCTCTGTGGATTCGGAAATATTTCTCACGGTGTCTGTTATTCTGGTCAGGTCCTTGTTGATCTGCTGGCTTGTCAGGGTCTGTTCCTCGGTGCTCGTCTTGACCTTCTCGGCTGCCTGCTGGATCTGTCTGGACATCTGTAAAAGCTTTTCACCTGCCTCGGACTGCTGCTCACTGAGAGCCTTGATATTTCCGACAGACTCCGTAAGGTTCTGGGTGGTTTCAAGAACCCTGTTGCTCGTGCTGGCCTGTTCAGAAGTCGTCTGGGCGATCTCCTCGATCCGGTGAGAAACAAGCAACGTGTTGTCCATGATACTCTTGAGGGCTTTGGTGACCTCTTCCGTAAGGTTGACGCCTTCGTCTACCTTCTGATTGGAATCCTCTACAGCCTCACTCGCCCTGACCACCTCTTCCCTGAGCCCATCGATCACTTCCCCGATACGGTTGGTCTGGGCCTTGGTGCTCTGGGCAAGTTCGTTGATCTCGTCCGCGACGACGCCGAACCCCTTACCCTGGGCTCCCGCCTGGGCTGCAATGATGGCCGCGTTTAATGCAAGCAGGTTGGTTTTCCCGGTGATCTCGGTAATAAAGCGCAGGATCTCATCGATCTCCTCGATACGGTCAGACACCAGGGATATGGTCTGGCTGACCTGAGCCGAACTCTTCTTGATAGCCCCCATACCTTCCCGGGCGTTCTTTGATACTTCCATCCCCTTCTCGGCCACCTGGGTCATCTGAACCGCATCCTGCGCCGTGCTTTCCGCGGTGCCGCGCACCTGGACAATGCTTGCGCTCATTTCGTTCATAGCTCCTGCCGTTTCCTCAGCGGCACCCGACAAGGAGGCAAGGTTTTTGCTGATCTGCTCAATTGAGTTCGAGAGTTCCTCGATGGCCGTGTTGGACTCGTTCACCGAATTGAAGAGAGAATCGGACATGGAGGATACCTCTTCTATGGAAGCACCCATCTCCATGACGTTGGAAAAGCTGTCGTTTGAAGAGTTTTCAAGGACATGGATCCCCCCGGTGACCTCGTCGGTCATTTTTTTACTGCTCATTACCGATTCCATGGTTTCCGATGCCAGACCGACCTGCTGTTCGATCCCCTCCTGTACGTCGGTATAGACCTGGGCGATATTTACGTTGGCTTGGGAAATACTTTCGTAGGAAAGGTCCACTCTTTCTATGATCACGCCGAGCTGAGCCAGTGTGCTGTTCAGGTGGGTGGCAAGATCCAGGAATTCATCCCGGCTGGTAACATTTACCCTGGCAGTGAGGTCCCCGGCTCCGACCCTCACGAGCACATTAATAAACGTATTCATATGCCGGAGCAGATAGATAACGACCAGGTGAAGAAGGATGATCCCCAGGATCGAAGCAATGGCGCACTGAATGACAAGATTTTTCGTGATCTGGTTAAGTTCACTCACAATGTGACCGTAGTCCATGCCCACTCTAACCGCACCGGCGCGCCCGAAAAGGATGGGGACAGCCACCTCCAGAACATCCCCCACCTCCTCTATCTCAAAACGGGCGATCTTGTATTCCTCCTCACCCGTTATGGGGTTAAGTCCGAGAAGGTTCTCCGAAAAGCCCCTCTTAAAGGTGCCGGCAGTCAGTTTCCCACCCGAATCCTGGACCAAAATATAGTTGACCCCGCGGACGTCTTTATAGGTATCCGTAAGAGACTGGATCGCGGTGAAATCCCTGCTGATGAGTTTGTCCTCACTGGACCTCGCTATGGAAAGGGCGATAGCCTTGGCCTTGCTCTCAAACTCGCGGTTCATGGTCGCGCTGAAGCGGTCGCGGATGAACAGGACATTGACCACAGCCAGTACAGTCATCACGATCACGACGACGGAAGTTATCTTCCACCCGATCGTCATCCCGATCCCTTCCTTTTTAACCGGACCAGTAGTTTTCAATTCGCGAGCTCCTATAATACCGGAAATGGATTGATCTTCTGGTTTGGGGGCTTTTGGAATGGTTTCAGGTGTGTCAATCATGCCCCCATGGTTCCATCAGACAACAACCGCTTTATACAACAAGCATTATGATAAGAAGGAAATCTATCAGAAAACATTAACCCGCACAACGGGCAGGAGGGATGTTGAACACAGAACGCAGAATCCAGAACGCAGAACGCAGAACGCAGGATATACGGATTACGGATAACGAACGTGGAACGTATCAAACATGCCAGGGAAAACTTCCGTCATTCCGGGCCCCGCCTGCCCTAGAATGGTTTAATCTGGGGACTCGGAATCCAGTTGGATATTTGATGCTTAAAGTTTGATGACTTCGCAAAAAGTCATCAATGCGCCCCGCGCGGGGCGCCCAAATCAATGACTTACTCCGTAAGTCATTGATTTGTAAGGAAAGGGAAACGAACGCTTTTCCCTTTCCGTGGAGCGAAAAGTCCCGGATTGGACTTTTTGCGACTCTATCAAGTTTGAAATTTAAATACCGATCACGGTTCACCTATTACCGCTCACCTCTCCTTGTACTTCATGAATTTCTTCGAGAACTGGGAGACAGCCTTGTATGCCGAATGCTTGGACTCGGCTGTGAACTGCTCAAGAAGCTGCTTCTGTTTTTTTGATATTTTGGATGGGACCTCAACGTTAATACGAACGTACTGATCACCCCTCCCCGACCCCTGCAGCCTGGGAACTCCCTTGCCTCTCAGGTTAAACACTTGCCCAGGCTGGGTGCCGGAGGGGATCTTAAGTTCCGTAGGGCCGTCGAGGGTGGGTATTTCAACCGTGCCTCCAACGGCAGCCACCTCCATCCTGATGGGCACCTCGCAGATGATATCTTCATTCTCCCTGCGAAAGAATGGGTGCTCCTGTACCTCGATCTGTACAAACAAATCTCCCGATCCGCCACCAGACAAGCCGCCGTCTCCTTCACCTCTGATCCTGAGACGGTTGCCCTCATCCACACCCGGCGGGATGCGCACAGTAAGGTTACGCTGCTTTTTTTCCCTGCCTTCACCCTTACATTTGGTACATGGATGTTCAACTATTCTGCCCCTCCCGCCGCAACCGGGGCAGGTCCGGGACATGGTAAAGAAGGCCTGCTGGTATCGGACCTCGCCTTTTCCGTCACATACGGTGCAAACCACGGGGCTGTGCCCCGGCTCGACACCGTCTCCGAGACACTTTTCACACTCTGTGAGCCTAGGATAGATGATCTCTTTCTCGGCTCCGAAAACAGCCTCTTCAAAGGTGACTGCCATGCGGTAACGGAGATCGTCCCCCCGGTACCCCCTCTGCTGGTTTCCTTGCCTGCCGCCTCCGAAGAAATCCTGAAAAATGTCAGAAAAAACATCTGAAAATGAACCGGAAAAATCGAACCCCCCGGGGAACCCTCCGTTGCCGGACACTCCAGCGTGACCGAACTGATCGTACCGACTCCTTTTTTCCTGGTCGGAGAGGATGGAATAGGCTTCGCTCAGCTCCTTGAACTTGTCTTCGGCCTCCTGGTTGTCCGGGTTTCGGTCCGGGTGGTACTGGATGGCCAATTTTCGATAGGCCTTTTTTATCTCTTCAGAGCCGGAATCACGCCCGACCTCCAGGATCTCGTAGTAGTCTCTTTGCTCTGCCATCTGATCAGTTGTCTCCCTCGTTGTCTTTGTCCCCGGATGGTGGGCCAGCCACATGAACCATGGAAGGCCTCAGGATCTTTCCTTTCAGGCTGTATCCTTTTTGAAGCTCCGAAATAACGGTGCCCTCATCGTGCTCCAGTGAGGGCAGGACCCCCACAGCTTCATGATACTGAGGGTCGAATAGACCACCAACAGCATCCACCGGCTCAAGTCCGCAGGCACCCAGAACGGAATAGAGCTGATCGCTAACCATACGCACACCTTCCAGGACACTGTCGATCCCGGCCTGATCCAGTTTTATGGAAAGGGCTCTCTGAAGGTTATCCAGAATAGGCAGAAGCTTGTAGATGAGGTTTTCGTTGGCAAAACAGACGATATCCGTTTTCTCCTTTTCCGCACGTTTGCGGAAGTTCTCGAAATCGGCCACAGCCAGGAGGTACTGTTCCCTGAAATGGGCAGCCTGAGCTATGAGACCTTCGTATTCCTCCCTGGAAATGGTCACAGGTTCCGTCTCAACAGGCTCGTCTTTGGTAGTTTCGACTGTCATTTCTTCAATATCGGTCACCGGAACATTGACCCCGTTGCCGTTGCCTTTATCATTTCTGCCTGAACGGTTCAAATATTTCCCTCCTGGGGGTTATCAGTGTTGGTAAAGTTTTCGCTCACAGCCTCCGCTGCCGATCTGACCAAGGGGATAACCTGGTTATAATCCATCCTTGAAGGACCCATAACACCCACAGCTCCCAAGGGTCCCGTTTCGCGGCCGTATGTCGAGACCACCAGGCTTATCCCCTTCATTTCGGTTATCCCGCTTTCAGACCCGATGAAGACCATCATGTCCTTGGCATTGATAGTCTGGTCGAGAAGGGCCACCAGACCTCTCTTTTCCTCGAACAGGCGGAAGATCCCCCTCATTCCTTCCATGTCAGCCATGAACTCCGGCATATCCAGGAAGCGGGAACCTCCTTCAAGGTAGACCTCATCACTATCCGGACCGTCGAACATTCGTTTTCCCAGGTGCAGGGCAGACTTCATCCACAGGTCCAAACTCTCAAGGTCCTGCTCGAGGTCTTTTTCCACCCTCCCTTTCATTTCGTCCAGGCTCAAACCGGAATAACGCTGGTTCAGGTAGCTGGACATGCTGTCTAAAGCCTTCTGGGAGAGATCTTCCCCGGTGTGGACCAGCTTGTTGCGAGTCACACCCGATACGGAGACAAGGACTGTGAGCACCCTTTCTCTGCTGATACGTACGAAGGTAACCTTTTTGAAAAGGCTGCCTAAACGTTTCGGAGGTATAACGATTCCGGCATAACGGGACATGTCCGAAAGAATCCTGGAAGTCCACTTGAGAAGATCCTCCACTCCACCGGAAAACTGCCGAAGTGCCAGCTGGATATTTTTGGCATGGACCCGGTTATCTGAGAACCGTTGCCCCATCAGGTTGTCCACATAATAGCGGTAGGCTTTTTCGGTTGGGACCCTGCCGGCTGAAGTATAAGGCTGGCTCAGGTACCCCTCGCCCTCAAGCTCAGCCAGAACGCTCCTCACGGTGGCCGGGCTGATGCCAAGACGGCACCGCTCCACCAGGGTCTTGGAGCCCACCTGTTCCGCTGTTCCAATATGGAACCGGATAAGTGCCATGAGTATCTCGTGATGGCGCTCTGACCACAGGGCCTGGCTCGACATTTGATCACCTCGCAAAAAGTCCATTAGTGGCTTTTTGCTCCACGGAAATCGAAAAGTGTCATTTTCGCTTTCCTCACAAATCAATGACATAATTTGCCGGTCATTGATTTGGGCGCCCCGCTCGGGGCGCATTTTCTCCTGTTAATATGAACAAGTCTGCACACTGACCCCTCGCCGTCATCTATCTTGAAGACGCCGAGCTGATGATGGGTTGTAACATAACCAGAGAAACGCATTAGGGCAAGAGGCGAGGCGTTTCTCTGGTGAGCACGCAGAACGCAGGAGGAAAAGCATTGTTTCCGTAAAAGTGGTAAAAGCTGATTTACCGCAGGGTACGCCGCGCGGTCATTCCCAGACCGCATCGCAGAGTTTAATAACCTTATATTTTCCAACCATCTGCTTCCTGCTTCAATTTTCCCCCGGTCATCCTTATCAAAATTTACCCTGCGTAACCCTGCCGAGCGGCCTGCAGTCGGCCGCGCTGCGGTTAGACAGCTTTTGAATTTTCCCTGCGTGCTGCGTGCTGAAACCTACCCATCCCCCAGTATCCGAACAAAAACTTCATTAGATAACAACATTCCTCTCGTTGTTAATCTCACCCGACCCGCGCTGAACCGTATCAGCCCCAGTTCCGTCAGTTCGGAAAGGTGCGGTTTCAAAAATTCCATGGAGTCCGAACCGTACCTGTGGGCAAAGGTGAGCCTGTTCACCCCCTTTGTCATGCGCAGGCCCAGGATGAGGGCCTCCCTGGCCCGGTCCGTCCCCCCCTCCCGGGAAAGCTCTTCCCGGCAAGATAGGGGATCTTTCAAATAGGCCTCTATGTCGGGGCGGTTTCGCCAACGGATCCTCGTGCCATCCACAGTCCCACCAACTGTAACCGCACTGTGGGCCGAAGGCCCGAGGCCGATAAAATTCCTGTCCTCCCAGTACACCGTGTTGTGCAGACTGTCGTGCCCGGGCCGGGCAAAGTTGGTGATTTCATACTGCCTGTAGCCGGCGGCGCCCAGGACACGGGCCGACTCTCTGAACATGGCAGCCGCCAGGTCAGGGTCACCTTCTTCCGGCCCCCCGGTCTCCGGCCCTTCCAGCATATACAGGCTGATATGGTCCGGATCCAGGTTGACTGTTCGCTCCAGATCCCCCACGAGGTCCTCCAGAGTCTGGTCTTCAATACCGTATATAAGGTCCAAACCCACGGAAGAGAATCCGGCCGAACGTGCGCTTGCCACGGGATCGGGTTCCAGCAGTCCCCCCACACCCAGGATCTTCCTTATCCGGGGATCGAAGGATTTCACTCCAACGCTCACGCGGTCAAAACCAGCCTGGGCGTATTGGGCAAGCTCCTCAAAACTGACCACCCCGTCCGTTTCCATCGTCGCCTCTGCCAACGTGGTCAGGTCGAAACGGTCCCCGATGGATTCAAAAAGGGAACGATAGAACTCAGGCGGCAGCAAGGTGGGTGTCCCCCCGCCGACATAGAGTGTGTGAATAGCTTCCCTGGCAGGTTCTTTTTCCAGGGCGTAAAGCTCCCTGGTCACGGCATCGAGATACGCCTTCCAGCCTGGTATCTCAGGAACCCGGTAGAAGTGGCAGTAGGGGCAGAGCCTCTTACAAAATGGAATATGTAAATATATAGATAGGGACATAATAGTCGTAGTCCTGGTCCTCGTCGTAGTACTGGTTCAAGAAGGACCTTTACTAGGCACCAGGTCAAGGACTAGGTCTAGGTCCAGGTCTAGGTCTAGGTCTAGCTCTGGGTTCGAGGTTCTAGGTTCTAGGTCTTGATCTTCTCCTGCGTTCTGCGTTCTGCGTTCTGTATTTCAAGACCTTATCTCAAATGGCACGCCGCTCTATGCCCTTCTCCTGCACGTTCGGTGAGCTCCGGCGTATGCTGTCGGCAGATGTCCTTTGCCAGAGGACAGCGCGGGTGAAACGCACACCCTGGAGGAGGGTTCATAGGGCTGGGAACCTCTCCGGGAAGCCCGTCACCGCGGATGGACAGCTCGGGATCCGGTTCGGGGATGGCCCGGATCAGTTCCTCCGTGTAGGGATGGACCGGACGCTGATAGAGTTCTTCGACCTTTCCCTCTTCCACTACACGCCCCAGGTACATGACAGCCACCCGGTCGCAGATACTGCGCACAACCCTCAGGTCGTGGGAAATGAAAAACATCGTAAAGGACAGGTGACCCTTGAGAGCCATAAGAAGGTTCAGAATCTGGGCCTGGATGGAAACGTCGAGGGCTGAAACAGGTTCATCTGCCACAAGGAACTCGGGGTGCAGAATGATCGCCCTGGCGATCCCGATCCTCTGCCGCTGCCCGCCGGAAAATTCGTGAGGGTAACGGCCCACGCTGTCCGGGGCCAACCCCACAAGTTCGATCATCTCCTGCACTTTTTCCCGGACCTCGGTTCCTGTCAGGCCGGCGATGCGGAGGGGCTCCCCAACAATGGAATCGATAGTTTTTCTGGGATTCAGGGAACCGAAGGGATCCTGAAAGATGATCTGCATACGTTTTCTGAACACCCGCATCCGGTGCCTGTCCAGATCGGTGATGTCGATACCATCGAAAAAGATCCGGCCGCCGCTCGGTTCGATGAGCCTGAGGATCATACGCCCCAGGGTCGTCTTTCCGCACCCCGATTCCCCCACGAGACCGAAGACCTCGTCCCGGTGGATGTCCAGGGAAACCCCATCCACCGCCTTGACGCCACCGATGATCCTGCTCAGGACACCCCCCTTGACCGGGAAGGTCTTGGAGAGATCACGGACTTGTAGAATCAGATCGACGGAAGAAGCAGCAGTAGAAGTAGGAGTAGGAGTAGAAGTATCAGTCATAATTATTGATCCAATTTCCAAGATCCAAAATCTAAAAAAAGATAATTCACCACAGTATTGAATTAACTGCCGCATTTACGGGAACCCGCTTTTTTCCCTTAACTTGGTTTCCCCTGTGTCACCCTGTGGAGCGGCCTCCAGCTGGCCGCGCTGTGGTTAGTTAGTTTTTGATCTTATTCTGCGTTCTGTGTTCTGCGTTCTATCTTTCCCCGCGTCTTTGTGTCACCGCGTCGCCGTGTCGGCTCCTTCCCTTCCCGGGAAAAAACATCTCACCGCCCTTCCCTCCTTCTCCACCAACTCCGGTTCCTCTTTACTGCACACCTCCCGGGCCCGGGGGCATCGAGGATGGAACCGGCAGCCGGATGGCATGTCAACCAGGTCGGGCACCGATCCGGGGATGGGGTTGAAACTCCTTTGGCCTGGGGACGGAAGGGAGGCCATGAGCCCAATGGTGTAGGGGTGCCAGGGATCCTTGAACAGGGGCTTCACCGAGCTTATCTCCACGATAACCCCTGCGTACATGACACAGACACGGTCTGCCACCTCGGCGACCACTCCCAGATCGTGAGTGATGAGAAGGAGAGAACGGTCATGCCCCCGGATGAGGCGCTCCATGAGCCTGAGGATCTGGGCCTGCACAGTCACATCCAGGGCAGTTGTAGGCTCGTCGGCAATGAGGAGGTCCGGTTCACAGGCCATGGCCATGGCGATGAGAGCCCTTTGCTGCATTCCTCCTGACATCTGGTGCGGGTATTCACCCGCACGCCGTTGGGGGTCGGGGATCCCCACCTGTCCCAGAAGCTCCACCGCTTTCTGGCCAGCATCCTCACGATTCATCCCCCTGTGAACCCTGAGAACCTCCGACACCTGATCGCCCAGAGAGAAGACGGGGTTTAGGGCTGACATGGGTTCCTGAAAGACCATGGAGATGCGATCCCCCCTGATGAGCCTTATTTCTTCTGCTTCCATTTTCAGGAGGTCCCGGCCATCGAAGAGTACTTCACCCCCGGTGATGCTCCCCGGAGGAGGGACCAACTGGAGGATGCTCAGGGCGGTCATGCTCTTTCCGCAGCCCGACTCCCCCACGAGGCAAAGTACCTCTCCCTTCTCAAGGCTGAAGGAGACACCATCCACAGCCTTGAGGAGACCGCCCTCGCCGGGGAAGGAGGTAGTGAGGTTTTTTAGTTCGAGAAGAGCGGTCATGTGAATCTCATATCTCAGATCTCAGATCTCAAAAGATGGCCGTGAATCGTCAACCGTGAATAGTGAATGGAGTAGATTTAAACTGTTCACAGTTGGCAGAGTCTACCATATTTCCCTGTATGCTCTAGTAAGAATGCAATTCATGCCTGACCGTTCACTGTTCACTGATCTTTTCCCCGTGCCTGCCAGCTGTCGCCTTGGCGAAGGTTGGTCCCCGTGTCTATATCTTCTCCCGGCTCCCGGCTCCTGCCCTAAACGCACCCCCTCCCCCTCTCGCCCACTCTCCCTCTCCGATTTAATCCCCGTGTCCCCGCGTCGCCGTGTCACCGTGTCAGACGGTTTCCAGGATCTTTTCCCCGATACACCGATACAAAGCCTGTCACGCCAAAGGCGTGAACACCCCGATACCTGCTTTTCTGCGTCCTGCGTGCTGCTTTTTATATACCTGCCCTTGACACCCCGTGATATGGTTACAGATTACGGTTCTCGGATGCATGACTCATTCGAGAACCGTGTTTGAAGTTTGAGGTTTGATGTTTGAAGTTACCATTCACTATTCACTATTCACCGTTCACTGGATTTCTGAGATATGAGATCTGAGATTTGAGATAAGGGTTTATATGGCCACCGACACCATCATCATAAAAGGCGCAAGAGAACACAACCTAAAGAATGTGAACGTCAGCATCCCCAGGGATTCCCTCACCGTTATCACCGGCGTTTCGGGATCTGGTAAATCCTCCCTGGCTTTTGACACCCTCTATGCGGAAGGCCAGCGAAGGTATGTGGAATCCCTGTCGGCCTACGCCCGCCAGTTCCTGGAGCAGATGGACAAACCTGATGTGGATTCCATCGAGGGGCTTTCCCCTGCCATCTCCATTGAGCAGAAGACGGTGAGCCGGAACCCGAGATCCACCGTGGGCACCGTCACAGAGATCTACGACTATCTCCGGCTGCTGTTCGCCAGGATCGGCATTCCCTTCTGTTATAACTGCGGCCGCCTCATCGATGCCCGCTCATCGCAGCAGGTCATCGACGCCCTTATGGAGCTGAACTCTGGAAGCAGACTCACCCTCCTGGCACCGGTTGTCCGGGGGCGGAAGGGAGAGTACCGCAAGGAGCTTGAGAAGTTCGCACGCCAGGGGTTCCTCAGGGCCCGTATCGACGGGAATATTGTGGGGCTGGATGAGGAGATCAACCTCGACCGGAATAAGAAGCACGACATCGAGATCGTCGTTGACCGGATCGTTATCAAACCGGAGGTCCGCAACCGCCTGGCAGATTCGGTGGAGCTTGCCCTCAAGGTAGGGGATGGCCTCCTTATAAGCCTGACTGGTGAGGGGCAAGAGAACATATTTTCAGAAAAGCTGGCGTGCGCCACCTGCCAGATAAGCTACCCGGAGATCTCCCCGAGGTTCTTCTCCTTTAACAACCCCACAGGGGCCTGTTCTGCCTGCGGCGGCCTCGGCTTTACAACCGAGATCGATCCGGAACTGGTCATCCCCGACCCCGGTGTATCCATCAGGGAAGGGGCTCTTGCTCCGTGGCGCAAACGCAGCAGCATGTTCTACCATCAGCTCCTCCAGTCCCTTGCCGGCCATTACAAGTTTGACCTCAATACCCCTTTCAAGGATCTACCGGAGATAGCCAAGCGGGTGATCCTCTACGGTTCCGGTTCCCAGGCGGTGAACATCCAGTATGAGGACGCAAGCCAGCAGTGGAAAACCAGAAATCCCTTTGAGGGTGTCATACCCAACCTGAAGAGGCGCTATTTTGAGACCAGTTCAGAGCACAGCCGGGAGGAGATAGAGGCGTTCATGAGCAACAGGACATGCGAGTCCTGCAAAGGCGCCCGCCTGCGCCAGGAAAGCCTCCATGTAAAGGTGGGGGAAAGAAACATTCACGAGGTGACCACCCTTTCCATCGGGGAAGCTTTGAACTTTTTCCGGGAGCTTTCCCTTACGGAAAAGGAACAGGAGATCGGCTCGAGGATACTGAAAGAGATCCAGGAGCGCCTGGGGTTCCTGAGGGATGTGGGGCTGGACTACCTGGCCCTGAACAGGACCTCCGGCACCCTCTCCGGAGGGGAGGGGCAGCGTATCCGCCTGGCCACCCAGATCGGCTCGAGCCTCATGGGAGTCCTTTACATCCTGGACGAACCGAGTATCGGCCTTCACCCCCGGGACAACAAACGCCTCCTCAGAACACTCCTGCAGCTAAGAGACATGGGAAACACCGTCATCGTGGTGGAACACGACCCCGACACCATCAGAGAGTCGGATTATGTCGTAGACATGGGACCAGGTGCCGGTGTGCGGGGCGGCAAAGTCGTGGCCCAGGGCACCCCCAAGACCATCATGGAATCGGATGAATCTCTCACGGGAAAGTACCTGTCAGGCAGGATGAGCATTGAGATACCCAGGACGCGGCGTAAGGCCGGAGCGCTGGGTTGCCTCAATATAACGGGCGCTTCCCAGAACAATCTGAAGGATATCGACGTGTCCTTTCCCCTGGGAACCTTCACCTGTGTCACAGGAGTTTCAGGTTCGGGGAAATCCTCCCTGGTCATAGAGACCCTCTACAGGACACTGGCGAAGAGCAAGTCCATCTCGGCTACCCGGCCGGGAACCCACAACGGCATTCAGGGAGCCCAGTTCATAGACAGGGTCATCGACATTGACCAGTCACCCATCGGCCGCACTCCCCGCTCCAACCCGGCCACCTATACCGGAGCGTTTACCCCCATCAGGGAGCTTTTTTCAGAGGTACCCGAATCCCGGATCAGGGGCTACAAACCGGGACGGTTCAGCTTCAACGTCAAAGGAGGCCGGTGTGAGGTATGTCAGGGCGATGGGGTAAAAAAGATCGAGATGCACTTCCTTCCCGACATCCACGTAAGGTGTGAGGTCTGCGAAGGCAGGAGGTTCAACCGTGAGACCCTTGAGATCACCTACAAGGGAGTCAATATCGCTGAAGTGCTGTCTAAAACTGTGAACCAGACCGCAGATCTGTTCGCTGAAGTGCCCACCATCGCCCGGAAACTCCACACTCTCCAGGAAGTGGGCATGGGATATATTCAACTGGGTCAGGCCGCCACAACCCTATCCGGGGGTGAAGCACAGCGTGTAAAACTTTCCCGGGAACTATCCAAGCGGGACACAGGCAGCACACTGTACATCCTCGACGAACCAACGACAGGGCTGCATTTCGACGATGTGGTCAAGCTGCTCGGTGTGCTCAACAACCTGGTGGAAAAGGGCAACACTGTCATCGTCATCGAACACAACCTGGAGGTGATCAAGTCAGCCGACCACATCATCGACCTTGGTCCGGAGGGAGGCGATGAGGGAGGGGAACTGGTCGCATCAGGGACTCCCGAAGAGGTGGCAAAAGTGAAAGGGAGCTATACGGGGAAGTTTCTTAAGGAAATACTTGCGAAATAGCACGCAGGACGCAGGACGCAGGACGCAGGACGCAGGACGCAGGACGCAGGACGCAGGACGCAGGACGCAGGACGCAGGACGCAGCTAAGTCTGATCACCTTGTTCCTGATGTCAAGGTGATCACTGGTATTTCTCCCGCGTTCAGGTTTTTCCCCGATACTCCGATACCTGGACACATATCTTTCCCTCCGTGTCCCCGTGTCTCCGCGTCTCCGTGTCAGGCGCTCCCCCTCTCCCTCGTTTCGAGAGTCCCTCCTGAGCCTCCAAACTCTTGACATAGGCTCAGGTTGCCCTTACCCTGATCTACGGGAGTGCGTAGGGCACTGGTGGCCCTCCTGGACTTCAAATCCAGTGGTACTGGCTAAAACCCGGTACGGTGGGTTCGATTCCCATGCACTTCCGCCAAGATAAAATCAAAGGACCCCGAATCAACGGGGTCCTTTAATTTTATACCTCACCCGTAAGCGGTCCCTGTTTAGGGGTTGATAGACAGAAAATTGCGGTTATATTTTAATTCGACCCTGTAATAATTGTAGATACACTCAGGTTACACATTGATCCTTTAACGGGGGTAATAATGAAAAAGATGGCTCTTCTCGCAGTTGCCTTTCTGGTCCTGCTGCCAGGCTTGGTAAAAGCTGATGAATTCAGTCTATACGGTGTCAAAATGGGGATGGCACGGGCAGAGGTTGAAACTCACTGGCAAAAACTGGACGAAGATAAATATCACATAGAAGACTCCATCCTGATGAATGTCATGCCGGAGTTCGACCACATGGACCGGCTGTACCAATTAAGTTTTTCTATTCCCATTCCCCTCCTTGACCAACATCCCGGTCCCTATGTAACAACGACTTTTCAGGACCTGATTCAGGAACGCTGGGCAAGTGACGATCAGATAGTGAGCCTGAGGACAGGCCGGGGCAATGCGGGTATCATGATAACCAGCAAACACCTTCAGGTTGAATATACCGGGCATATTCGCACTCAGATGGAACTCCAGCTTGGCATTCTCCTTAAACCTTGAAACATCACTTTAAACCCGAAAACGGATCAACAAAATCCTCTTCCCTTGAGGTCCTTAGACGTCTCAGGCATCTAAGAACACTTCATGCCCTGAACCGTTTTCTTCATATTCTCACCTTTACCCTTACGGCTGACCTCCTCCTTGGTATTATTTCCATTGCTCTTTTCAGGCTCTTTGGTTGGAAAGCAGCTCTCCCGCATTTTTTTGAACTGCTGTTAATAGTCCTCCTCGTCAGGGAGTTCAAGCATTTGAAAATGGAACAATTTTCCAAATTCCTTGACCGCCACTTCGCCCTGAAGGACAGGCTTTACAGCCTTATCTGGTATATTGTCCCCGGAAACGCCCCGCAGGGCGTGATCGAGGCCCATTCAAACGGGTGCCTTTCAGACATCGATTTTGAGAAAATAAAAAGAGGGCTTCGTTTCCATATCCCAAAACTCCTGCCCTTCGTCCTGTTTCTGTTCGCCGGGACCATGTACCTGTCATGGAACGCCGACTACCGTCCGCCGGGGATTACAAGCCGGATTGTGCTTAAACCCTTATCATCAGGCGAAGAAGGTTCCCGGCAGTTAAATGAGGAATCCAACTCTGATTTGGGACAGAACCCGGAGTCGGAAGGCCCGGTGCCTGAAGGAGAAGGAGCTGAAAATCCATTATCTGAAGCTAAAAGCGAAGAAGAGCAGTTGGGAGAGCGCCAGGAACAGCCTGGAGCAACCGGAGAAGACTCTGCATCCAGTGGGAACGGTCTCTCTCCCATGGGTTCTGGAGCCGGCGGTCAGGAAGGATCCGGTGAAGGGCGTCAGGTGGATCTCGCTGCGCCGGATACAATCGAATCCATCACGGTCACAGACAAGGTTTCCCCGCCAGTGCCATCCAACCTTGAATCCCGAACCGAAAAGGAATTTGCCACACTCCCCGATGCCAAAGAGTTCTTAAATCTCATCCCGGGACAGGGAGGAGAAGGAGTGGCCCCGCTCGACCAGTCGGTCATAGAAAATTTCAGATCATTAATGGTCAACTACCCAACCGTTTACAGGGAACAACTGGAAACCTATTACAGGGAGCTGATGAAATGGGAAGAAAAGCGATAACCGATTTCTCCAGAGCAATCGAGGAGGTTCGCAGGGATCTGTCCCGGGTTCAGGAGCAGTTCGAAAAACGTATAGTTGGCAATACGGACATTCTCAGATCCATCCTCAAGGCACTGTTCTCTAACGGGCATATTCTTCTGGAAGGGGCACCGGGACTTGGAAAAACCTTGATGGTCAGGACTATGGCTGAGATTCTGGATCTGGATTTCAAAAGGACACAGTTCACCCCCGACCTCATGCCTGCCGACATTATCGGAACGAATATCATTATTGAAGACGAGAGGGGTAATCGCCATTTCCGTTTCGAGAAAGGTCCCGTTTTCACCCAGGTCCTTCTCGCCGATGAAATTAACCGGGCCAGCCCCAAGACCCAGTCTGCGCTCCTGCAGGCCATGGAAGAACACGAGGCTACCGTGTTCGGAACCACATATTCCATGGATGATATTTTCATCACCCTTGCCACACAGAACCCCATCGAGATGGCAGGAACTTATCCTCTTCCTGAGGCTCAGCTGGACCGGTTTTTTTTCAAGGTTGTCATCAGCTACCCTTCAGAAGAATCCTTGAAAGAGATCGCGCGAAGGAACGCTACGGAGTTTGGCGACCAGTTACATGTGGAAAAAGTCCTTTCACAAGAACGCATCCTCCAGATAAGACAGATGCTTTTCCAACTCCCTATTACCGACAGGATCTATGACTTTGCCGTGCAGCTTGTCCGAATGACCCACCCGGATGTGAAGGGCACGACAGATACGATCAAACGGCTCGTCCGATATGGTGCCTCCCCCAGGGGAGTCAACGCCCTGCTGGCAGCTTCGCGCCTATCGGCAGTAATCGACGGGAGGGTGAACATTTCCCTTGAAGACCTCGAGGAAAACTTCATCCCGGCTTTGTGCCACAGGCTTGTCATGAGGTTTGAGGGCGAAGTGGAAGGTGTTGGTGCTGAAACACTCCTCAAAGAACTTTTCGGAAAACTGAAAGCGAATTTTTAAAGAGATAGCTGCTGCCAATGGAAATGCTCACACCTTCATTCCTGAGAAGACTTCATCGCATGCGCGATAGACTCTCTTCTGTGCTGCACAGATTTGAGTTCTTCAGAGCTACTCCCACCGGTCACATGGTGACACCTGAGACCGACTCCTATAGACCATACGCCCCTGGGGACGATCCCCGTTACATCGACTGGAGCATATACGCCCGTCAGGATCGATATTTCATCAAAACGGTGGTCAGGGAGGATGAAGGGATTATCCATCTCTTCGTTGATTCAAGCGGTTCAATGCGTTCCCCTCATGTGTCGAAATACCACAGATGCCTGGAAACAGCTGCCGGGATAGGGTATCTGGCCCTCTTGACTGGAAACCAGGTCATTCTCCATTCCTGGTCTGATCGCATATTATTGACGCGTTCCTACGAGGAGGGAGAATCGAGCACGCTGGATTTTCTGCAGCAACTTGAGACACTTCCTTCCGGTTCAGAGACTGATCTTGGCCAAAGCCTTGAACAATTGCGCAACTTGGGGGAAAAATCCCCTTCCCGTCTTCTGGTCATATCGGATTTCATTGAGAAAAGGTCATATTGGGAACAATTGAACCTTTTAAAAGCCGCCGGCTCACGTCTGGCCGCCATACGAATAATGCATGAGCGAGAGGTTGCGCCTCGATTGCGGGGACACTATCAGATCAGCGATCCCGAATCCGGACGACAGGTGCGTAGACTCATCGGGTATCGCCTTCAGAAGGAATACCGTAAGACCATCAACACGTTTATGCGAGAGACCGAAGAATCTTTTCATCAGCAAAGAGTTCCTTTTCTGAACTCTACCACCAGATCCCCCTTCGAGGAACTGGTGCTTAACTTCTTTCACTTGCCATCATGGAACGGATGGCGCTGATGGGAATGGATTCCTTATACGGATTCGGGATCCTTCTCCTAATTCCACTTCTGCTCTGGTTCCAGCGCAGCCGATGGAAAAAGAAAAAGATAATTCTTTCCATTTCACCCATCATCGAACCGATTCAAAACATAACAAGCGCCCCTTCCAGCAGGGTTGCCCGGCTTAGCAAAAGATGGAGGTATTTCCTCCTCGCCATGGCATTCCTGCTTTTATCCCTGGCTTTTAACAGACTCCACCTTCGAAATATGAAGGACGTACCCGGAGAATGGCTTGTGGTCATGGATAACCCTTTCACCGCCAACGCAACGGTGGAAAAAGAGAGCCTGTTCAGGATCGGACTTGAGGAGTTAGGCCAACTTACAAAAAACATCAATTCCCATGACACCTATTCACTCTTTATCACATCTCCCGGTTACGAACTGCAGCCCGGCCTCAACCGCCGGAGTCTTCTATCCGCACTCGAGGGCAGGACCCCAGCCTATCCGTTCCCGTCGTCCACCGAAGCCGTGGAACTGACAAAGGCTCTTCTGAATTCAACACCCTTCAAGGGAACCATTGTGATATCTCCTCGCGACCACCAGTGGCGAAAGGATCTGAAGGACGATGATTCAACCAGACCCTTGATATTCTCCGAGGAAACACCCCCTTTATACGGCAACACCGGGATAGTAGCTTTCGACCTCTCACCTTCCGGAGCTGAAACTTTCGATCTGTTTTTCCGAACAATATCGAGGGGGCATGAGACATCCGAACTCATAGTCCAACTGCACCTCGCGAATGGATCCATTCTAGATTTACCTGTATCTCTGGATAAGAAGGGAGACGGCCGAGTTGTTGCGAAAGGCCTGGTTATTCCTCCTGGTGAAGTGTCTCTTGAGCTGGATGTCGATGATCTTCTTCAGCAAGATGACAGCTTAACTGCAACGATCGCACCCGGGACAGCAAACTATCTGGTGGATTTGGGCAAACAGACCCGCCCCTTTATAAAAAAAGCCCTTTTATCCGAAAAACGGATAAGGGCTGTGGACTCAGGAATTGACACTTCCACTGGACCGTTCATCAAGATCCTGGATGGAGAACTTCCGGAACAGGGTGACGCTGGCCCTTATCTAATTATATTCCCCACAGGGGATTTTTCCGGGTTTTCGTTCAAAAAGATCCTGACCGCCCCCCTTATTGCCAGCTTTGATCCTCTCCATAGCATCACACGTCAGTTGCGGTTTCGGGACTTCCGCCCTTCCAAAGTAACCGAGTTCCAAATCCCGGAGAGTTTCGAAGTCATTGGAGACGCTGAGGGGACCCCTCTCATCGCAGTTGGTGAGATTGATGGAAGCCGAGTGGTGGTGTGGAGCTTTGACCCGGAGGATAACGGCATATATCTGGACCCATCTTTTCCGATCCTCGCACTGGAAAGTGTCAAGTGGCTAGCCAATGACCAGAGGATCACATGGGACCGTGGCCTCGGGTGTGCAGGAGAAACCCGAAGGGGCAAGGCTTCACCCGGGCCTCAGGGTGAGAAACTCAACATACTTTGTGCGGAAGTAACTCTGGGTGCAAGTGTGGTCACCGTGCCCAAGCTGCCAGGGCTAAGCTTGTCGGATCCTCTCCATAAAATCGAGGTCAGAACAGACCTCACCCGGCCCTGCCTTGTCCTTGCACTGATCATATTACTGCTCCTGGCCGCTGATTCAGCAATCGGAAGCAGGAAACTTCCATGACCTCCCTGCTTTTGGTCCTGGGACTCTTAATGATTCCTATTGCTGTCAAAGCTGCACGGCAAGACAGCTATCACGTACCTGCCATCACAGCAGTTATTGTTACCTTTCGCACTTTAACCATTCTTCTGCTTTTTATACTCGTGACCATCTGGCCACAAACCAGGCCGCTGGAAAGCACCGGAATACCCAGAGCAGTCATCCTCATTGACGGCCAATCTGCAGGACCTGTGCATCTGCAGAGCACCATCGAAAAAAAGCTGCCGTATTTTCAGGATGCTGGCTACGATCCGCTGATACTTTTCTACAATAATGCTCAGGCCAGCAGCCTGCATTTGAAACTGCCTGGCTACCATCTCGAATATTTTGGTGATATAGAAAGGGCCCTTCTCCGAGTCAGTTGGGAAATGGGCAAGGACGACAGGGTTATTGCTGCAGTTCTTTCCGAAGAGTATCCCGGCATTCTGAATGAGCCACCCTGGTACGGGGAAAAGATCACCTGGATCAAAACGCTCCGCGCATTTTCACCCTCAATCCGCACAGTGAAAGCGCCTAGAAGGGTCTTCATCGGACAGACATTTACGGGGAGTTTTCAATTGTCACCAAAAACCGCTCCTGGTGACTTGAGCCTGACTCTTGATAAGCAGTCCGGGGATATTGAACTGGATGAAGCACAGGCAGGATCCCATACCAGAAGTTTCAGCATGGCAATCGAAGAACCCGGCCATCACACCCTGAGGTTAAAGGTCACTGGCGCAGATGGTTCGGTCCAGGAGGAGAATCACCACTCCATCCTGGCAATTAAGCGCCCGCGTATCCACTACATCTCACCCAGCGGAGTCACTACCCCCATGGCCCGAACATTCCTTGAGGCAGGATTTTCAGTTGAACCGATCTCTCCTCTGCGCCTGATGAGCCATGACCGGTCTCAATTGGAAGGGTTCGATACAGGGGACATTATTGTCCTGGATGCGATCCCTCAAGAATACATGACGACAAAGGCAGTGGAGTTCCTGGATCAGACCGTTTTTACTGGCGGTCAGGATCTGCTTTTTATCACAGGTGAAAATGTCGATCGTTCCGCCAGTGGTTCATATCTCGAAGACCTTCTTCCCGTCAAATTCGGCAGCGAAAACAGGAATGAGGAGGAGCAGTCACTCGCCATGGTGGCCATTGTGGATGCCTCTCTGAGTATGTTTTACAAAATAGGGGGCGGGGGCGGTTGGGGGCACTCGGCATCGGGGACCGGTGGTTGGGGTATGAAGATAAAGATGGCGAAAAAATCCCTGCTCAACCTTTCCGAGGCATTACCGGACACTGCCCCCTTCGGCGTCCTCACCGTTACAAACAACCCTTCCTGGGTCTTCGAACCGACTCTGCCGCGCGACCGCGCAAATGAAGAGGAATTGATAGGGAGAATCAAGGCCTATGGCCCTGGGATCAACCTTTACTCAGGCCTGCTCGAAGCTTACGAAAAACTCCGCCAAATAAGATCCGATGCAAAACATATACTTGTGTTTCTGGATACAGCGGATGTTGACGAGTATCAAGTCGACGAAGTGGGAACTGTCTGGGACCTGCTGAAAAAATTTAACGAGGAGAGCATAACTGTAAGCCTGATAGGTTTCGGCAAGCGGGGGGACGAACACATTTCCCAGTTAAACCGGTTTGCTGACGAATCGGGAGGATATTTTTACCTCACAACGGATATTAATCAGATACCCGGGTTCAGCCTTCAGGATCTGGACCAGATCTCTGATAACCTGATCAGCTACAAGTTTCGAAAACCCACTTTTTTCAGACACGATTTTCCAAACATTGAAAATCTGCCCGATATACGCGGACAAGCTATTACAACCCTCAAACCGGGAGCCTCAGTACTGGCATGGACGGAAACGGGGTTCCCTCTCCTCGCACGATGGCGATATGGAGCTGGCACAATTACTGTATTTACAGGCGACAATGGGCTTGCTCTGGCTCGGGACTGGTATGGAAAGGATTCCCCATGGGAAGCTCTGTTGGCTCAAATCGGAGTCCGCAGGGAAATGGAATCCTCAACATTCCTGACCAGGATAACCGGGTCTAAAAGGTTATTTTACAGACCACCGGGAGGAAAAACCGGGTCTTCCTATGCAAAAGCCTTTTTCCAGGGCGGAATCAGTTCCGACTTCGATCTTGAGGAGGTTGCGCCTGGAGCCTACACCACATCGCCTCTTGATCTGGATAAAATTCCCCTGTCCATGGATGTATTCTCGCCTGAAACAAGCCTCTCACAGATCAACAAAGCCCTGACGCTGGATTTCAAATCGGCACAAAGAACGATGACAGTAGTTGAACCCCCAGAGTTTAACATCCCAATTGTCGAACCTCTCCCGCAACAAAAGGTGCCTGATAACTCCATCCTGCGCCTTTTGATTCTTCTTGTAGTGTTTCTGGTCACCATCGACGAACTTTTCCGACCACCGAACATGGAGGCAGGACAGTAATTTCCAGATAGAGTCAGTGAATGGTGAACCGTGAACTGGTGAGACTTTACGCTTCACAATTCATTGTTCACTTTTCACCAGGAATTAATTCGCAATCCACAATTCTCAATTCAAAATTGAATGCACCAAACTGAATGCACCTTGACGGACCCTGCTATTTCATGTACACAGATTTGTTCTCCAACTAAACCATCCTCCTCGAAATGAATCGGGGCGGATAAGATAGGAAAAGGAGGAAACCTATCATGAGGCAGACCATTCTCGGCCGCAAGCTGGGCATGACCCAGATCTTCGACCGCCAGGGCAACGTAATCCCGGTAACAATCGTACAGGCAGGTCCCTGCACCGTTTTACAGGTGAAGACCAAGAAAACGGACGGCTACAACGCCATCCAGCTCGGCTTCAGTGACAAGAAAGAGAAGCATACGACCAAACCTCTCCTTGGCCACTTCAAAAAAGCCGATTCAACCCCCAAGAGGCATATCCGTGAGGCCAGGGTCGACAACCCGGAAATGTTCACCGTCGGCCAGGTTTTAACCGCCGGCCAGTTCGAAAAGGATGACCGTGTGGACATCACCGGTACATCAAAAGGCAAAGGCTTCGCTGGCGTCATGAAACGACACGGATTCTCCGGGTTCATGGCTTCCCACGGCGTCCATGAAAGCAAAAGAGGCGGCGGTTCCATCGGGCCGTCTGCAGACCCCGCCAAGGTATTCAAAGGAATGAAAATGCCAGGACAGATGGGCAACGTGGCTGTCACCATCCAGAACCTCAAAATTGTGGACATCCGCGAGAGCCAGAACCTCATCATGGTCAAGGGTCCTGTTCCCGGCAGCAAAAACGGCCTTCTTGTCATCCATCACGCCATCAAGAAGGAAGCCCCGCCACTTAGGCAGCCCGAGCCTGAAGAGGTCCCTGTTGAAGAGGAGTTAGAAGGCGAAGAGGCACTGGCGGATGCCCCCGAGGTGGATTCAACCACCGCCGCAGAGGTTATGGTGGACGAGGCAGCAGAGGTTGAAACTGCGGACGCTGAAGAAAAAGCCACCGAGGCGGATGCGGCTGCCCAAGCCGAAGTCACTGCTGAGGAAGAGGCTGTGCCTGCCGCCGAGCCTGAGCCCGTTCCCGAACCCGAGCCTGCTGAAGTAGAGCCTGCCGCTGATACGTACGACGAAAGCAAGGAAAGTTAGATAGCCCTGCGAACCGGTTAGGAACAAAGGGTTAAGACCCTTAGTTGGCAAGAGTGAGCGCAAATGATACGGGACCTTGTCACGAACCACACCCCCAAGGTATAATGGGGAGTACTTCTAACCTGGGAAGAGAGTAAAAGATGTTTGGATTCGGTGTTACGGAACTGGTTCTCATACTCGTCATCATCCTGGTCATCTTCGGAGCTGGCAAACTCCCGGAAATCGGTGCCGGCCTGGGTAAAGGCATCAAGAATTTCAAAAAAGCCACCACGGGTGAGGATGAGATAGACGTCACTCCCGAGAAAATAGAGGAAGGCGATGAAGATAAGACGTAAGCATCTATTGAATATGAGAGGATCTCAAAGCCACGCTTTATAGTGTGGCTTTTTATTTGACATTCAAATTATTATATTCTAATAAGAGAAGTGACTTATATCTGAGGCTGGACACAGACCACATACCACTTAACCATCAGGAGGCCGGGAGATGGATCAGGATAAGACCGTACAAGCTGAATATCTGAAAGCCCTCGCTCACCCAACGAGGATACGGATACTTGAGCTTCTGGATCAAGAAGGCCGCTGCGTGACCAACATTGGGGAAAAACTGGACCTTAAACAGTCCAACATTTCCCAGCATCTGGGAATTCTCCGGTCCCGCGGCATCCTCTCCCTCCGGCGAGAGGGCGGACACTCCATTTACTGTATCAAGGACCTGAAGGCGCTGAAAATACTGAACCTCATAAAGGGATAGTTTAGGGTTTGGAGTTTGGAGTTTGGAGTTTGGAGTTTGGAGTTTGGAGTTTGGAGTTTGGAGTTTGGAGGCCATGGTCAAATCCAATTCCACATTTCAAATTACAAATTTCAAAGGTTTCACACTATTTCCATTTCGTTTTTCTATTATTATATTTCATTCGAGATATATGTCTTTACCTTTGCGAAACTTAGCGTCCTTTGCGGTAAAAACATCGCCATTATAGCAACCGTTTTTCCCTCTTGTTTTTCGCACACACGCACGCACGCTCTACGCACAAACGAGATTTTCTCCTGCGTTCTGATTTACTTCCCCAGATCCACAGTCTTAAATTCCAGGAGCGTCTTGAGTTCCTCTCCCCCCAAATATAACCTTTCAAAAAGAACAGCGGCCTCCGGACCGACCAATTCCGGTCTTTTGAACAGCAGCAGTTTTTCATTCATCTGGCCAGGTAAAATGGTCGTTGATTTGTCAAAGGTCACCTTCCTCAGGTCCTCGAGAACCCTCTGTCTATTGCTCCCTCGCGGAAGCTCCATGTAAAGGTGCGCATAGTTGTATGGACTGAGGAGAGGTCCGTATCCCACGGCCAACCTGATGCTTCCGGGGTCCAGTATCAGTTTCTGATCAGAACCGTTATCTACGGAAAGAGCAAAAGTTACCAGGGAAACCTGTCTGAGCCCCAGTCCCAGAAACTCAGACCCCTTTTCCCTGAGGTACGTCATCCGCTCTCCGGCATCCAGGTATCTGGCTGACAGGACCACCTGATCATTATGGATCGATACTGTGGACACCTGTCCCTGGGCCGGAACCAGTTCAAAGAGGGTGATACCAGTCGAAGCACAGGAAGCCAGAAAAACAACTCCCAGCCCAACAGCTGCAAGCAAGCTCACTTTCCGGATAATTTCAGATCTACATTTCATCGGGTGTCACCTCTCTAATGTACTCCGATAGCCGGCGTATCCCCTCACGGAGGTTCTCGCTCGAGTTGGCATAGGAAAAACGAAGATGCCCCTCGGCAGAAGGACCAAAATCGATGCCGGGAGTAACAGCTACCCCCACCCTTTCCAGTATGTCGAAGGCCAGGCGGTAGGAATCTGAATCCAGATGCCTTGCATCCACGAGGACATAAAAAGCGCCCTGCGGATCCGCAGGGACAGGCAACCCGATCTCCCGAAGCCCGGTGAGAAGAAGTTTACGCCGACGGTCGTAGGTGCGAACCATCTCCTGTATATCCGTACTGGTGTGGCGCAGGGCTGCTATACCAGCCCGCTGGACAAAAGCAGCGGCTGAAATGAAAAAGTTCTGCTGCATTTTCTGCATGGGACGGACAAAACGCTCCGGAGCAATAACATAGCCCAACCGCCAACCGGTCATGGCGTAAAGTTTTGAAAATCCGTTTAGAACGAAAGCCTCTTCAGTGAACTCCAGGATACTGTGATCCGAAGTATCGTAAACCAGGCCATGATAGATCTCGTCAGAAACGACAGGTACCCCCATTTCGGCGATCCGCCCCATAATACTGGCATCCAGGACAGCCCCAGTGGGGTTTCCCGGAGAGTTGATGAGTACCGCTGCCGTATGAGCCCTGATCCGACCGGCCATATCATCAAGGTCGGGGAGATATCCGTTCCGGGCAAAAACGGGCGAGTAAACAGGCTGGCCCCCCAGGAACGATACAAAGTTGGGATAACAGGCGTAGTGGGGATCGCTCATAAGAACCTCTCCGCCAGCCTCGAGAAGAGCAGCGAATATGAGGAGAAGGGCCGGTGAGGTCCCCGGAGTGACGATAATACGACCGGGGTCGACCTTGACGCCGTATCTTAATTCGAAATGTTCGCTGATGGCTTCCCTGAGGTCGATGAGCCCCAGACTGTGGGTGTACCTGGTGTCGCCCATTTCAATGGCCTCAATGGCTGCCTGTCGGACAACTTCAGGGGTTTCGAAATCCGGCTCCCCTATTTCCATATGGATGACGGACCGACCCTCTCTTTCCATTTTCTGGGCCTTTTCAAGGACATCCATCACAATGAAAGAGGGTATGTTCTGCGATCTGGCTGAAGGCTGGCGCATATCGGTTTCTCCGTAATAGTCCCCAGTACCCAGGAGCCAGTAGAAAGATTCGGTTCCCATGAATGCAATAAAACTAATTTACCACAGGGTACGCAGGGTGACACAGAGAAAAGCTAAATACCGGAAAAAGACACACCTCATTTGCCGTCATTCCGGAAATCGCGCCAAATGCGTGATTGTCCGGAATCCAGTGGGTTTTGCATGTCATTGCGAGTATAAAATAGTCATCTTCCTAATTCTTCCTCCCCCTATTGAGGGGGGAGGACCGAGGTGGGGGTGAATGATAACATCGAGATAGACGAGGGCGACGCGGCAATCCCGGTTGATATAAACACGATCTGAAAGCCTTAACGCAGAGTTGTGCGGAGGCGTCCCGCTGGTAGGCCGCATGTATCGCAGAGGGCCGCAGTTAAAACCTAAAAACTTGGGGAATCACGGTTACAATAAATTCGATGTTTTTCACCACTTTGGATTTTGAATTAACAAACCGCAAAGCGCCTTGATATCACTTGCTTTTCTCAATTTTCTTCTATACCTATAGGTATTTTCAATAGTTCCGGAGCAGAACAGGTAAAGAATCATTTTCTGCACCGGAAGTGAAACGTGAATGGTGAACAGTAAAATCCAGGATCGATTAATCCCGGTTCACGGTCCACGGTCCACGATTCACATTTCACCATTCACTGTTCACCCAGATAACTGGAGTTTCATGTGACGAACTTTTCAGACCTTATAAAAGACCGCACCCTCCTTTGTGACGGGGCCATGGGGACCATGCTCCAGGAGGCAGGGATCGCGCCAGGCATCTGTCCGGAGATCCTGAACATAGAGGACCCGGATACGATACGATCTATTCACAGGGCCTATATCCGGGCGGGCGCCGATATCATAGAGACCAACACATTTGGTGGCAGTTCGGCCAAACTGTCATCCTACGGGCTCGAACACCGGACCGAGGAGCTTAACAGGGCCGCAGTCAAGGTGGCCATCGAAGCGTCCGACGGCAGAGCCCTCGTGGGAGGAAGCATCGGGCCCACAGGCCGTTTCGTTACACCAGTGGGCGACATGACCTTCGACGAAGCTGTGGATATATTCACCCGGCAGGCGGGAACCATCATTTCCGCGGGGGCTGATCTCATACTCCTTGAAACCTTTTCGGACATCAAGGAGATCAGGGCAGCAGTCATCGCGATCAGGTCATTTTCCCAGATCCCGATCCTGGCTCACATGACCTTTGAGCCCTCAGGATTGACCCTTCTGGGCAGCTCACCCGAAGCTGCGGCGGTCACACTTGAGGCTGCAGGGGTGGATGCCATCGGATCAAACTGTGGATTAGGCCCCGACGGGATCCTGGATGTTTTAAGCCGGATGTCCTCCGTGATCAGCCTTCCCCTCATTGCCATGCCCAATGCAGGAATGCCTCGCCTGGAAAATGGCCTCACTGTTTTTCCGGCCTCACCCGAGGAGATGGCCGAGCCTGTGCCGGAGTTCCTGGGGATCGGGACTGCCGTCATCGGAGGGTGCTGCGGCACCACACCCGATCATATCTCGAAGATAAGGGAAGCTGTCGACGCTGCCGGAAAGCGCTCAGACCGTATCCTCACAGACCCTGGATCCACGAGACTATCCAGCCGGGGTACCGTTCTTTTTGTCGGTGGCGCCAGTCCTCTGTGTGCTGTGGGGGAACGCCTCAACCCCACCGGCCGTAAAGCCCTTGCCCAATCTGTTCGGGACGGGAAATTCGACCCCTACCGTGAGGAAGCAGCACGGCAGGTAGAGGCAGGATCTCAGATGCTGGATGTGAACGTGGGGGTACCGGGGATCAACGAGGAACAAGCCATGGTGGAGGCGGTGCTCGCTGTGCAGCAGGCAGTTTCCGTACCTTTGAGTATCGATTCACCCCGACCGGAGGTCATCGAAGCCGGCCTTAAGGCCGCTGACGGCAAGGTCCTCATCAACTCGGTCACAGGGGAAAAGGAGAGCCTGGAAAAGGTCCTGCCCCTGGCCAAGCGCTACGGTGCGGCGGTACTTGGCCTGACACTGGACAACGAAGGCATACCGCCAACTGCCCAGGGACGCCTTGCCATTGCCAGACGCATCCTGGAGGCGGCCCGACAGGTGGGCATCCCGGACCAGGATGTTCTCATCGACTGTCTCACCCTTTCTGCGGGAGCGGAACAGGACAAGGTGGTGGAGACTTTAAACACCCTGGCCCTTATCCGGAGTGAACTGAACCTCAACACTGTGCTTGGGGTCAGCAATATCTCCTTCGGGCTTCCTTTGAGAGAATATATCAACGCGGCCTTTCTGGCCATGGCAGCAAGGTCTGGACTCTCTGCCGCGATCGTAAATCCGTTCCATGAAACCTCCATGGGGATCCTGGCCTCTTCCAGGGTCATACTCAACCAGGACCGGCAAGCCTCGGGATATATTGCTTTATACTCAGGATCGACTGACAAGGGCGGACCCTCATTGGCTGGAGATGTGGGAGAAGAGGAAAGCCTCAAACTGGCGGTTATCCAGGGTCATCCGGACCGGGCCAGGGAGTTGGCCGGGAATCTGCTGCGCCAGGGTATCGAACCCATGTCCCTGGGCGAAAAAGTCCTGATACCAGCCATGGCAGAGGTGGGCGAACGGTTCGCGAGGAACGAATATTTCCTGCCCCAGGTGATGATGTCCGCCCGTGCCATGAAGGCTGCTTTTGAGCCGTTAAAAGAGGCCATGGCAGGGATGGATATACCTTCCAAAGGCAGAATACTCATGGCTACCGTCGAAGGTGATATCCATGATATCGGCAAGAATATAGTTATGACTCTTCTCGAGAACCACGGATACGATGTGATCGATCTCGGTAAGAACATCCCGGCGGCCGAGATCGCCCGGGAGGCAGCCAGGGGCGAGATCAGCGCCATCGGCCTTTCGGCCCTTATGACAACGACCATGGTCAGGATGAAAGATGCCGTAGCTGTTCTGAGGGAAGCGGGCCTGACATTGCCCGTGGTGGTGGGTGGAGCTGCTGTGACACAGGATTATGCTGATGAGATCGGTGCCCAGGGGTACGCTCGGGACGCAACCGAAGCGGTGGCTGTCTTCAGCAGGTTGATCTCGGGCGGGAGTTAATATGTCCTTCGACCTGAAACAGCTCAGGGCTTTCGAAGCCGTAGCCAGGTGCGGAGGGTTTTCCCGGGCATCCGAAGAGGTAGGCCTGACGCAGCCCACCCTCAGTACGCACATAAAGAACCTGGAGACCAGTCTCGGAGCTAAACTCTTTGACCGCGCTTCCAGGAGAGTAAACCTAACGCCCACGGGAACTCTCCTTGTGGGATACGCCCGGAAGATCCTCGATCTTTACGAGGAATCTCTTGAAGCAGTAGAAGCCTTCCATGGACAGATCAGGGGGTCTATCCAGGTAGATGCCAGCACTGTTCCCGGGGAATACCTTCTGCCCAGGTGGCTCGTTGATTTTCATCACCGCTACCCGGAAGTTCAGGTGACCCTCACGGTGAGCGATTCAGCCACTGTTCTGAGCCGAGTCGAAAACGGAGATATCGCCATGGGTGTCACGGGAAGCCCGGCCCCCCATCCCCTCCTCGAAAGCAGCCTCCTGTGCGGGGACAGCATCGTTCTGGTGACCGGCGTCGGATCTTTTCCCGTATATTCTGCCGGGGATCTGGACCCTGCTGAATTGGTTAAGATACCTTTGATAAGGAGGGAGTCCGGTTCAGGGACACAGCTCGCCCTGGAAAATGCCCTGCTGCAGTACGGAATCGATCCGGAATCACTCCAATGGGCAGCCACCCTGGGCAGTACCAGGGCCGTGATCGAGGGGGTTCTCGCAGGTCTGGGCAGCGCCTTCCTTTCCCACAGCACCGTGGCAAGGGACATCGCCGGCGGAACCCTGGAAGAAGTACCGGTCAGGAACATCGATATCAAACGAGGTATTTACATTGTCCGCCACAAACAGAGGACTCTGTCTCCTGCAGCATCGTGTTTTCTGCAAGAACTGCTTCGGACCGGCCCTGACCTGGAGGCCCCAGGACGAGCCATAACTGGCTCCAGGATAAATTTTATCGGATAACCCTGCACTGCTGTCAAAAGATGGGGTAAGAGACGCGATATGAAAGACCTTATGAAAAGCAGGATGTTGTTTTGCGTCTTGAAGTGATCTGCTGTGGGTATATAATGTATTGTTTATTTTAAAATTAACGCAAGGAGAGGTTTAAACACAATTGATCGATCATGCTGACAGGATATAACACCGACATAAAGCACGAGGGAGTCGTCTACCACGTCCAGACCGAAGACGGAGGTATAGACAATCCCGTTATTGTCAGCCTGATCTATCAGGGCGGCCGGATACTGGCATCCAGGAAAACCAGCTATACGGATCTGCTCGGAACCGATGATTTTATATCCAAGCTAAGGCACCTTCTGGAGCACCAGCACAAGGTCATGATCAAGGCGATCCTGACAGGGGTTCCCCTCACCGACCAGAAGAAAACATCAACAGATTCCCCAGCGGCGGCGGCTCCTCCATCCGGGCCGGCACCAACGCCCAACCAGCCCCCTGCCCAGGCACCCCAACCCCTGGCACCACTTCAGGTACAGGCGCCACCGCAGGCACAAAAAAGTGTCAACCCCCCATCGACGCCCAAACCACCGTTGGAAGTTCCCCCTGAAACGGCTGCCAATACACCGACGGATCAAGCTGTAGAGAAGAATCTCGATCAGGTGATTCTCGAATATCTCGCGTCCGAGATCGACAAGGATTGATGAGCTATTTCAAACCAGAAACCAGCATCAGGTATCTTTTGAACATCCTATGATCCAGCTTTTTCACGTCAGCAAGCTTTACCAGAAGGACGTCCCTGCCCTGCAGGATCTGAACCTTCACGTTCCAAAGGGCGATTTCGCCTTCATTACCGGCCCCAGCGGAGCTGGTAAAAGCACCCTTTTAAAGATGCTTTTCGCAGAGGAGCGGCCCACCACCGGACAGATCCTTGTCCACGGACGTAATATCGCCCGCCTGCCTGCTTCTCGCATACACACTCTCAGACGCGAGATAGGGATCGTTTTCCAGGATTTTAAACTCCTTCCCAACAGGAACGTATTTGAAAATGTGGCCCTGGCGCTTGAGGTTCTGGGAATGCCGCGAAGGGAGATCAGCCGCCGTGTCTGGCTCATGCTGAAAAGGCTCGGGATTCATCATAAGATGAGAGCAAACCCTCTCACTCTCTCTGGCGGTGAGCAGCAGCGTGTCGCCATAGCGAGGGCCCTCGTTAACGAACCCATCATTCTCCTCGCCGATGAACCCACAGGAGGTCTGGATGCAGAAGCCTCCCAGCGGATCATGGACGTTTTCGCGGATGTCAATGCCAGAGGAACCACTGTTATCGTTGCAACCCACAACCTGGAGATCGTCCGGACGATGGGGCGCAGAGTGATCCACCTTGAAGGGGGGCGACTTATTACGGGGGGAACCCCGTGAACCGTTTCCTTTCCTCAATTGGCAGGGCGGCAACGAACCTTCGCCAGGGCTGGTTTACCAGCTCCATAACAATCGGTATCATATCCATCTGTCTTTTCCTTGTGGGCGGATACCTCCTCATGACCCATAACCTTCAGGGGATCCTGGAAACATGGAAAACTCAAGTCCGGGTCACGGTCTATCTGAGGGACGGTTTCCCGGAGGAGGATATCCTCACTTTTCAGGACCGTCTCTCATCCCTGCCCGAGGTTCACTCAGTAACCTACACGACCAAGAACAAAGCATTGGAAGAGTTCGGTGTCATGCTCGGGGATGATCGGTTCCTGATCGACAGCCTGGACCGCAACCCCCTCCCTGCCAGCTTGCGGATAACTCCCAAAGACCCATACCGCAACCTGGATGGGGTCAAAATCATCCTGGGCGCCATTGGAGATGAACCGCTGGTCCAGGACATCCAGTATGGGCAGGACTGGCTCGACAGACTGGACAGACTTTTTTATATCCTTGGTTTTGGCGCAGTTGTACTGGGGCTGACACTTTCCCTCGCAGCCGTATTCATCATATCCAACACCATCAAGATCACCGTCATGGCCAGAAGGGATGAGTTGGAGATCATGCGTTTTGTGGGTGCAACAGAAGGTTTTATACGCCTGCCCTTCCTGGTGGAAGGCGTGATCCAGGGCATGGCGGGTGCTGTTCTATCCCTCGGTCTGCTCAGCGGTGTTCACGCCCTGGTAGCCAGCCGTTCGGACCAGCCGATTCTCAAGATCCTGAACATCGATTCCCTTTCATTTCTTCCCCTTTCAGCTATCGGTGCCATCCTGCTCGGCGGGATGGTCCTGGGCGGACTGGGAAGTCTGGCCTCGGTAGGGAAACACTCGCGATGATGAGCTTTTTTCTCAGGTTGTTCCTGGCGGCGTTCATCGTCCTTGCCCCTGCTGCCCGGGGTGAGAACCCGGCGGAGACCATTGACGAGACCAAAGAGCAGCTCGAAAGCATCCAGAAACGCATGGGGACAGCCCAGGAAAGAATAACCAGCAGTGAAAAACGGGAAAGATCGATCCTGGGCGACCTGGAGTTTTTTGACAGGGAGATCAACAGGGTTCGTGTAAAGGTCAGGAAACTGGACAGTCAGGAGCGTGACCTCAAAGGAAAGATCTCAGCCTCTGAAAGCAAACTGAAGGAGATCAGACGGCAAAAAGAGAAGGCGGCAGGGTGGCTTTCCATGCGATCTGCCGCACTTTACAAAGCCGGCCACCTGAGTTATCTAAAGACCCTATTGAACTCTGCCGGGATCGAGGATCTTCAACGACGATCTTACTACCTGAAGATACTGGCCGAAAAGGATTCCGAGCTCTTTAACTTTTCTACGGAACTTTACCGAAGTGAACAGACGCAGGTTGGGGCTCTGCGGTCCGCCAAGGCTCAGCTGGTTTCGACCCGTCGCGACCAGGAAGAGAGCCTCACGATCCTGGCGCGCAAGAAGCGTGACAAGGATCTGATACTCGCCGCGGCCAGGGATACAAAAGAAAAGAACGCTTCCCTGCTCAAAGAGCTTGGGTCATCGGCGTCCCACCTGAAAAACATGCTCGACGCTTTACAACTCCAGGCAGAAACAGGTGAATCCGCCTTCCCAACCCTGAAGGGTTCTCTGAAAAGGCCTGTATCGGGGAGAGTGGTTAAATCCTTCGGAAGGAACCGAACCGGCCGGTTTAACACATACATTCTTTCCAACGGGGTGACGATCCAATCGGCGGAAGGCACTCCCATCAGATCCGTTTATGGAGGAAAGGTCATCTTCGCTGATTGGTTCAGCGGTTATGGCAGGATCATCATCGTTGACCATGGAGGAGGGTATTACACCCTGTACGGACACCTTCTGGAACTTATGGTCGCGGTGGGTGACGAAGTCGAAGCGGACAAGATCATCGGCCTTGTAGGAGACAGCGGTTCACTGGAAGGGGCTGCCCTCTATTTCGAGATAAGATACCACGGGAAACCGGTGGACCCTTCCCCGTGGTTTAAAGGATGATTACATTTCGTGCAGGATTCAACATCAGAACGACGTTGGACTATTGTGTGCAGCACCAGCAAACCACATGAAAGTGACTGGATCGGCCTTCAATCTCAGAGGTTAGGCTGATCCGTAATGGTAATGAAGGTGGATGGCAACGTCCATCATGCAAAAGGAGGAATATCTCATGAGACCTATCAGGTACCTCAAAACCGGGGTGCTGGTTGCGCTCCTTATACTGGTGGGGGTGACGACAGATAATAGAAGTCCCATTGGCGACGCCCAGGCATACGACAACCAGACCTATGACCAGATCCGCCTGTTCTCGGAAGCCCTTTCCATCGTTCAGAAAAACTACGTCGAGGAGCCTGAATCACAGGAGCTTGTGCGCGGGGCTATCAAGGGCATGCTCAACTCCCTCGATCCCCACAGCTCCTTCATGAACCCTGACATGTACAAGGAAATGCAGATAGACACCCAGGGCGAGTTCCAGGGGATCGGCATCACCATCGGGACCAGGGACGGGATACTTACCGTTATCGCCCCCATTGACGACACACCCGCGTTCCGCGCCGGCATCCTTGCCGGAGACAAGATCGTGATGATCGAGGACACCTCCACCAAGGACATGAGCCTCATGCAAGCGGTAAAGATCATGAGGGGCCCCAAGGGCACCAAGGTGACGATCAGCATCGTCAGGGAAGGTGAACCGGAGCCGATCAAGTACACCATCACCCGTGATGTCATTCCTCTGTTCAGCGTGAAGGTCAAGGATCTCGACCCAAATATCGGTTATGTGAGGATCGCCCAGTTTGCGAAGAAAACCTCTGCAGAGTTTATCGAGGCCCTCGAAAAGATACGTGGGGAAAAGGGAGAGGCCTTCAAGGGCCTGGTTCTGGACCTCAGGAACAACCCCGGGGGTCTTCTGGTATCGGCCATTGAGATCGCAAACGTTTTCGTTGATTCCGGACCTATCGTTACGACCAAGGGACGCCTGCAGAACCAGAACTTCGCCTACAACGCCAAGAGTAAGGGTACGGAGCCTGATTACCCTATAGTGGTCCTGGTTAACGGCGGGTCAGCCAGCGCTTCAGAAATCGTCGCAGGCGCGCTTCAGGATTACAAAAAGGCTATTCTCATCGGCACGACCACCTTCGGCAAGGGATCGGTCCAGACCATTTATCGACTGGGAGACGGGTCAGGCATGAGGGTAACCACCGCCAGGTACTTCACCCCTTCCGGCAGATCCATCCAGGCCACAGGGATCGAACCGGACATCGTCGTCAGAAACCACACCGGCACACCCAAAGGTCACGTTAGAGAGAAGGATTTGACCGGGCACCTGGAGAACAATCAGGTGAAGGAAGACAAGACTTTGAGTGAAGACGCGGAAGAGGAAGCCCCATCCATGGACATCATTCCCGAGGATCCAGCCCAGGACCTTCAGCTCATGAGGGCCATCGACCTCCTCAAGGGTCTGGAACTGTTCAAGGATCTGCAGAGCGCAGCCGACACCAGGGTCAAGGAGTAGGAAACTGGCCGCCGCTTCAAAATCCGGGCGGCGAAAGACCCGGAAGAAAACAACGAAAAAGAAAAACAACCGGAACCTGCTCTGGCTGCTGGTTCCGGTTGTTGCCGTGATCATGGTCACAGCAGGGGTTGTCCTGTACAACCTGATACCTGTCAAACCTCACTTGCCCCCTGTTGTGGACAAAGTCACGATCCCGGTCCAGCCTTTGAAGATGAAGGTAGTAGCTGTTATTATTGACGATATGGGGCACAACGACCAGGCAGCCCGGCCCTTCATCGAAATGGATCACCCTGTGGCCCTTTCCATCCTTCCCGAGAGAACCTTTTCCAGGGAGCTGGCCTCGGAGGCGACCCAGCGCGGCAAGACGATCCTCCTTCACCTGCCCATGGAGCCAGTGGGCTATCCCGGGGTCGACCCCGGTCCGGGGGCCATCCTCCTTTCTCAAAGCAGGGAGGAAATAAGGGAAGTTCTGGAAAGGGATCTCGCCTCGATCCCAGGAGTCGTGGGGATCAATAACCACATGGGTTCCAGAGCAACCACTGATCCCATGGTCATGGAGACTGTCCTGGATCTCATCAACAAAAAGGAACTCTTTTTTATCGACAGCCGGACTTCTCCGGAAACCGTTGCCTTGAAGCTCGCCAGGGAAATGGGGATCCCGTCTGCCAGACGAGATGTGTTCCTGGACAACATACCGACCCCTTCCGCCATCGATGCCAGGACCGATGAACTCCTGGACCTTGTTGAAGAAAGAGGGTGGGCCATCGGGATCGGTCATGCCAATGTCGAAACAGCTAATGCTCTGGAAAGAATGGCCAAAAAAGCCGGCCAGAGAAACATCCAGTGGATATCTTTAGAAAGCCTTATTGCCTATGCTTATACTGGGAATTGAGACATCCTGCGACGATACCGCAGCAGCAGTTGTCCAGGACGGCAGCCGGGTGCTTTCTTCGGTGGTCCAGAATCAGGACGACCTGCACTCCCCCTTTGGGGGGATCGTCCCGGAAATGGCCTCCAGGAGACATCTCGAAGTGATCGATTCCGTCGTCCGCCGGGCCATCGAATCTTCCACTGTATCCCTTGAGGAACTGGATCTTATATCGGTCACCGCAGGACCAGGACTGGTAGGGTCTCTTCTGGTGGGCCTCTCCTATGCCAAAGGCCTTTCCTACGCCACGGGCCTTCCTCTGGTCCCCGTAGACCATATCCAGGGACACCTGATGACCCTGGATCTGGCAGGAGGCACCCCCCTTCCCGCGGTTTCCCTTGTATCGTCGGGAGGTCACACGACCCTTTACCATTTGAGCGCTGAGGCCCCCCCCATGGTCCTGGGTACCACCCTGGATGACGCTGCCGGCGAGGCCCTGGACAAGGCTGCCAAAATGCTCAGTCTGGGATATCCGGGCGGCCCGGCCATGGAAAAAGCTGCCTTGGGTGGAAATGCATCAGCCCTGGAACTTCCCCGGCCTCTTTCCGGGAAAGACACTCTGGATTTCAGTTTCAGTGGGCTGAAAACTTCCCTCTTTACCTGGCTCAAGCGCGAGGGCTATTTCGACAGTACTACCCGGGGCAGGCGTCTGCCCCTTTCCATAGCTGATCTGGCTGCATCCTATCAGCAGGCCGTGGTGGACACATTGATTGAAAGGTGCCTCATAGCCCTCAGGCGCACCGGGACCCCCAACCTGCTCATCGTAGGCGGGGTTGCCCGAAACGCTCTGCTCCGTGAGCAAGCCGCGGCAACAGCGGTTGAAGAAGGGTTCCAGGTACACTTCCCTCCTCCGGACCTTTGTACGGACAACGCTGCCATGATAGCTGCTCTGGGTTACAGGCAGCGGAAAAGGGCTGCAGTGGACTCCCTGGATATAAACGCCTTTTCCACAAAGGCGCTGAGATCGGATTTTCTAACGCTTGCCAAAACAGGCTCAGCAAAATCCGCTAAAAAACCGGTCAGAAAATCGGCCAGGAACTTCGGAGGCTTCTAGGTAATGTTTACCATTAAAAAAACCACGACTTGCGCCGCACTATTGATCCTGCTCATATCCATGGGCTGCGCGGTTACACCCGACCCCAAGTCACAGCCGCTGCCCGAAGGACACCCCCCTGTAAAGAGCCAGACCGGCCATGGCTTCAGGGACGCCCAGTCCGAAGCCTACGCCTCCTACATGTACGGCCTCATGCTGCAGGACGAAGGACGGTATCAGGACGCTATCGGTTTTCTTCAAATCGCTTCACAGCTGGATGCCAGGTCACCTGAGATACTGGATCAGCTGATGCGGTTGTACATGGGGGAGAATAAACGATCCGAGGCCAAAGAGACTGCTGAAAAGCTCCTTTTGCTCGATCCGCAGTGGGCTGACGCCCACATATTGCTGGGGCAGATCTATCTGGACACAGATCAGCCTATCGATGCGGTGAACCACCTCGAGATCGCTCTGGAACTTTCTCCTGAACAGACAAACGTCACCTTTCTGCTCGCCGATGCCCTTGAAAGAACCGGGAACGTCGAGCAGGCTATTGCCTCTCTTGAGGAACTCACTCATTCAGAGGAGCACAAAGCCATAGCCCATTTTTACATTGCACGGCTGCACATGCGCTCCGGAGACCTGGAACCGGCCCTTGACTCTCTCGTCAAAGCTATCGAACTCAACCCTGCCCTTGTGAAAGGCGTGGGAGAGTTGGGGGGACAGATGGAAGGTGAGGGCCAGACAGAAGAAGCCATAGGGTTTTACACGGGTTACCTTGAAAGGGATCCGGGGAATACTCCAGTAAGGGAGCTTCTGGCCAGGATCCTCATCAGGGAAAAACGCTACGACGAAGCCAGACAGCAAATTACTATCGTTCTGGAGGAAGAACCTGAGAACCATGGAGCGCTGCTCCTCATGGGCCTTATTGAAGCCAACGATGGGAACTACGACAAGGCGTTGGAGATATTTACCAGTGTCCGCAAGATGACACCCGATAATTTTGACATCATCCTTCAGATCGGGATCCTGCAGCGGCAACTGAAGATGTACTCTGAAGCCATCGCCACCTTCCAGGATGCCGCCAGGATAGCCCCCAACAGATTCGAACCACACCTGAACCTTGCTGTCGCCTACGACATGAAGGATGAACTGGAAAGGGCCGTTGAAAGCGCCCAGGCCGCTCTTGCCATGGAGCCGGACCGCAGTAATATCCGTGCCTTTCTGGCTCAGCTTCTCGTGAGAAAGAAACAATATACGGAGGCCGAGGAGATCCTGCGGCAAGGTCTCGTAAAAACCCCGGATGACACCGCAATCCTCTATCAACTGGCAATCACATACGATCGCGACAACCGGTTTGACCTCGCAGTTGATGTCCTCAAACGTATCATCGAGATCGATCCAGAGCATTACGACGCTATGAACTACCTGGGGTATTCCTGGGCCGAGAAACGCATCAACCTGGAAGAATCCCTGGTTCTGGTAAAGAAAGCCATGGAGATCCGGCCAGATGCTGCCTATATCATGGACAGTCTCGGGTGGGTTTACTACCGATTGGAACGGTATGAGGAAGCCCTGGAAATACTGCTCAAGGCAGGCAAGAAAATGGATGGCGACCCCACCGTTTTGGAGCACATTGGCGACACGTATGACAAGCTGGGAAAGGTGGACCTTGCTATCGAATTCTGGTCACTGACCCTCAAAGCTGATCCCGGCAATGCCAGCGTTCTTGAAAAACTCAAGGATAAGGGGGCCATAGAGACTGCACCATGAAAAGATATTACTGGGGAGCTGTCATTATCCTCCTGGTGGCCTGGGGGACGGCCTGCGCACCACGGCAGATCAAACCGGTGGCCGCAATAGATCCCGCGCCCCTGCTCGAAAAGATCGACACGCGACGGATGGCGTTTGAACAGGGGCTCTCCGGAACTGTGGAGTTGGCCTTTTACGGTAAAAAACGCTTTAACGGGAAAGTCTATATAGTGGCATTTCCGGATGGCAGGTTTCGTCTGGAGGTCCCGGGTCCCTTCGGGGGCACCCATCTTGTTATGGCAAGCGACAACACCGAGATCCTGGCTTTCTACCCTGGTGACAACAGAGCCTTCCGAAGCGAGGTGGATGGCAAATCCATAAACCCCCACCTCCTCTTCCCCCTGCCGGTGGATCCGGCCATACTCCCAGCCATGATCATGGGTGTATTACCGGCAAACAGTGACCTTTCCGATGCACAGGCTCACCTCATGGACTCCGGTGAAAAGCTTCTTGAAGCAGCAGCGGCAGATAGAGAGCTTCAGTATACATATCTTTTCGCAAAAGGACCCCAAAGCCCCCTTCGCCAGGTCACGATCCGGGGAGAGGGTATGGATGTGTTGGTACGCACCTTCCATGATAACGGTCACCTGCCCCGGGGTTTTACGATCACTCTATCTGAAGGTATCCTTAAAGGAGAATGGGACTCAGTCACACCCTTTAAGGGTGATGGGTCAGCTCTCTGGCCTCGTCTTCCAGACTCCGTACCGGTAACCGACCTGGAAGCATCTCCGTGATCCGACTCCTCGCACCGGCAAAGGTAAACCTGACTCTGCGAGTTCTCGGGCGCCGCGAGGACGGCTATCACGAAATCGAGAGCCTTGTCCAAAAGATCTCCCTCTATGACAGGATCACCCTGTCCGAAAGAGGTGAACCGGGGATTCATCTGACCTGTTCCGACCCCTCCCTCCCCACCGGGCCAGACAACCTCGCCTACCTGGCAGCGCAGCTCATAATGGAAGACTCCCAAACCCGGGAAAAGGGGATATCGATCCACCTGGACAAAGCCATTCCCCACGGTGCCGGACTGGGCGGAGGAAGCAGTGACGCTGCATCTGTTCTGATGGGTCTAAATACCCTCTGGAAGCTCTCCCGGACCCGTGAAGAACTTGCAGAGTTTGCCCAAAAGATCGGTTCGGATGTTCCTCTCTTCCTCCATCCATCCCCCTCACTGATCACCGGGCGGGGGGAAAAGATCGAACCATCACCCATACTGATCAATGCAACATACGTCGTGGTTTCCCCTGAATTTTCCGTCTCCACTCAGTGGGCCTATTCCAATTTCCGTTTGACAAAGGAACCTGATAAATATACGCTTTCCGGACTCCACAGGACTGAGAAAGAGGCGCTGCCTCCGGACCAATGGCAAAACCTTCTCATAAACGATCTTGAGGAAGCAGTGACCACACGCCATCCCGAGATTGGCAGATGCAAAGAAGACCTTCTCCGGGCAGGAGCAAGCGCATCGCTGATGTCAGGGAGTGGTTCCACTGTTTTTGGTCTATTTGAGGACAGACAAACGGCTGAGAAAGCTGTCGCGCATTTAATGGAAGGTGGCTCTCGGGTCGCACAGATCGCGTCACCCATCTTCTCTTAAGCTACCGGGTTTTAGCAGTACAACGTGCATCAACTTAAGCAACTGGGGAAAGGAAGGTGCCTGGATGAAAATCACCGATGTTAAAGTATTCCCGGTGGACGAAGACAAGTTAAAAGCCTATGCCACGATCACTTTTGAGAACTGTTTCATTGTCAGAGATCTGAAGGTTATCAGCGGCAACAAGGGCTACTTCATTGCTATGCCCAGCAAGAAAAGGAAGGACGGCACCTTCCGGGACGTGGCGCACCCGTTAAACAGCGAAACACGAAAGATGATCGAGGATTCAGTTCTGGAGGTCTACGAGAGGGAGAACGTGTCCGTTCCGGCCCCAGTCCTCAATAGTGAAGACAACACCATGGATACAGGTGACTCCCCGATGGACATCGAAGACGGTTCCCCGCTTGTGGAAAGCGAGGCGGTGGATTTCGTGGAGGATAGCGGGGATGAAGAAATCGACGCCATGGAATTTAAGGACGATGTCCTCGAAACAGATACCACAGACACGGAACCTGATGAGATCGCCGAGACGACCGCCGAACCAGACATAGAGGAAGACATTGAGGAAGAAGCTGTAGCTGTGAGCACAGGAACTGTTGGGCCAGATCAACCGGAAGAAAGAGAAAAGGGCGCGGAGGAGAACCCCGTCATTGAGGGTTCCGACGACCCCGAAAAGGCTTTTGGTTACGAAGAGTGATGGATTCCCAAAAAGTCCAATAAACAGGTTGCACTTATAGCATGGTTGGGGTATCACGCCAAAGACGTGACCGCCTCGTAAAAAGATCGGAACACTTTTTACGGGGCAGATAAGAAAGATGCGTACTGGGGCGTCGACAAACGGTAAGTCACGGGACTTTGGCTCCCGCATCTGTAGGTTCGAATCCTACCGCCCCAGCCAACATAAAAACAAACCGTAGCGAAGCGAGAACAGGCTTAAAGATGAACAGCCGCATCAAGTTGTTTACCGGCAACGCTAATCCCAAACTGGCCAAACGGATCTGCAATCACCTGGATGAACCCCTGGGCAACGCTGTCGTAAGGGAGTTCTCTGACGAAGAGATAATGGTGGAGATCTCTGAGAATATCCGGGGCGCCGATACCTTTGTGATCCAGTCCACCTGCCGGCCGGGGAATACCAACCTCATGGAGCTCCTTATCCTCATCGATGCCTTGAAAAGGGCGTCGGCCTGGCGGATAACAGCTATAATCCCCTACTTCGGCTACGCCAGGCAGGACAGGAAGGTCGCTCCCAGGGCCCCTATTACAGCAAAACTCGTGGCCGACCTCATCACAGTCGCGGGAGCTTCCAGGGTACTGACCATGGATCTTCACGCGGGCCAGATCCAGGGCTTCTTCGATATTCCGGTGGATCACCTGTATTCGGCGCCGGTTCTGTTGTCCTACCTGACCAAACTGCATCTGGGAGAGGTCGTGGTCGTATCACCCGATGCGGGGGGCGTGGAAAGGGCAAGGGCCTTTGCAAAAAGGCTGGGCGTGGGCCTTGCGATCATCGACAAACGCCGGACTGGCCCCAACGTCAGCCAGGTGATGAACATCATCGGCGATGTGGAAGGCAAAGCGGCTATCGTGGTCGACGACATGATCGACACGGGCGGTACACTGACTCAGGGACTGGAATCGCTTAAAGCGGCTGGCGCAGGACCCATATACGCCTGTGCTGCACACCCGGTATTCTCCGGCCCCGCGATCCAGCGCCTTGCCGACTCACCAGCTGAAAAGATCATCGTAACGGACACAATCCCCCTTAGTGAAGAAGCCTTAAAATGCGAAAAAATAGTCCAGCTTAGTGTGGATGAACTTCTTGCGGAAGCGATCCGCAGGATCCACAATAACGAATCCGTCAGTTCGCTGTTTGTCTGACGAGACGTCATAAAAAGGAGGAAACACCAGAATGTCAACAAACAAAATCACAGCTGAGGTGAGAGAGACCACCGGCAAAGGCGTGGCACGAAAGCTGCGCGCGGCCGGCAGGATCCCTGCTGTCCTTTATGGGCAGGGCCATGATGGAGTCTCCCTTACCCTTGACAGTTACGAGCTCAATCAGCTCCTGACCACTTCCGGAGCCAAAACCAGTGTTCTTGAGCTGGAGGTCAAGGATGGGGGTAAAGGCCCCAGAAGGAACGTTCTGATAAAAGAGGTGCAGAAGCACCCTTACAAGGACATCATTCTTCACATGGATCTCCTTGAGATCGCCATGGACGAGGAAATCTCGGTCATGGTACCCATTGAGATCGTGGGCACGGCCAAAGGTGTCAGGCTGGATGGCGGTATCCTGGAGATGAAGAGACGTGAACTGGAGATCGTGTGTCTGCCGCACATCATTCCGGATTCCCTCACTATCGATGTCACCGATCTTGAGATCGGGGACAACATCCATGTCGAGGACGTGAAAGTTCCGGTGGGCGTCACCATCCCCCACGACACCAACTTCACCATCCTGACCCTCGTAGCCCCGGCCGTCGAGGTTGAGGAGGAAGAGGAACTGGTGGAAGGTGAAGAAGTTGAGGAAGGGGAAGGCGAACCCGGAGAGAAAGAATCCGATACCGGGGAGGACGAGGAGGAGTAAACCTCCTGGCAGCCTTGATGTGGTTGATCGCGGGACTGGGGAACCCTGGCTCCGATTATATAGACACCCGACACAACCTGGGTTTCATGGTGGTCGATGCCCTGGCTGCTCGTTGGAAGATCCCTTTTAGCGAGACTGGTAAGTACCTTCTCCTTGGAAGAGGAAGGAGACGGGGCGGGAACATCTTACTTGCCAAGCCTCTCGCTTACATGAACAGGAGCGGCGAGGTCATCGGCCCCCTCGCCGCAAGGGAAAAGGTAGAGATCTCCCGGATGCTCATCATCGTGGATGACCTGGACCTTCCGCTGGGAACGGTTCGGTTCCGTCCTCGAGGTGGAACTGCCGGCCACAGGGGCATGGAATCCATCGTGGAGCACCTCGGTCACGAGAACTTTGCCAGGATCAGGCTTGGCATCGGACGACCTGAAGAAAAGAACATGGCTGAGAGCGATTACGTTCTCAAGCCTTTTGAGCAAGATGAACTGCCGGTGGTCAAGAAGGTTGTCGACGAGACCGCGCGACTCGCAGAGAGAGTGGTTTTTGAGGGGGTCACCGATCCCGTAACGCTGGTAATTAAAGAAAACAAGGAGGGAATATGATCTGGACTAACCTTGCCCCGCTCTTCGGTGCAGCGGGCCTGCTCTTCGCCTTTGGGGTTTTCCTCTATATGAAGAAGCAGCCCGTCGGGACCGACGCAATGGCCGAGCTTTCGGATATGATCCACGATGGCGCCATGGTCTACCTCAAGCGCCAGTATACCATTTTGGCCGGATTCATAGTCGTCGTTTTCGGCCTGCTGTACTGGAAGCTCGAGCCCCAGACCGCATGGGCCTTCCTGGGCGGAGCGCTATGCTCGATTTTGGCGGGCTATTTCGGCATGAAAGCCGCCACCCGGGCCAACGTCAGGACCTCCCAGGCCGCAACAGAGAGCGGTCAGGCCAAAGCTCTTAGTGTCGCCTTTGCCGGCGGCGCCGTCATGGGTATGTCGGTGGCCAGCCTCGGCCTCATCGGTGTGGGCATTCTCTTTATCATGTTCGGCGACCCTGAGACTGCCAAGTACATCAACGGCTTCGCCATGGGCGCCTCTTCCATCGCCCTGTTCGCTCGTGTGGGCGGAGGCATTTTCACGAAAACCGCTGACGTCGGGGCAGACCTTGTAGGTAAGGTCGAAGCCGGCATTCCTGAAGACGACCCCAGAAACCCCGGTGTCATCGCCGACAACGTTGGCGACAACGTGGGTGACGTAGCCGGCATGGGGGCTGATATCTTCGAGTCCTACGTGGGCTCCATGATCGCCACTATCGCCCTTGCCGCCACCTCTGCCGCCATTGTCCCCGAAATGCGCAGCGCCTACATGGCCCTGCCCCTGCTCCTGGCCATGGCCGGAATCGTATGCTCAGCCATCGGCATCTTCTCCATCAAGATCCTCGAGAGGTTGTCCCCCGCGGCAGCTCTGAGATACTCGACCTTTATCGCTGCCGGCCTGCTCCTCGGCACAGCCTTTTTCATGGTCAAGGGCACCGGCATCAACGTCGGCGTCTTCTGGGCCATCCTGTCCGGCACCTTGGCCGGAATTCTTATCGGCCTCATCACCGAGTACTACACGGCCGGTCAACCGATCCGCAATATCGCCAAGGCCAGTGAGACAGGCGCGGCCACTAACATTATCACCGGCCTGGCAGTGGGCTATCAATCCACCGCCATCCCCATACTTATTATCGGCACAGCTATCATTATCGCGTCCTACGCTGCGGCGCCCATGAGCCTTTACGGCATCGCCATAGCCGCTGTGGGCATGCTGGCCACCGTGGGCATCACCATGTCGGTGGACGCCTATGGGCCCATCGCCGACAACGCTGGCGGCATCTCCGAGATGGCGGGCCTTGGTCCGGAGACCCGGAAGATCACTGACAGTCTCGACGCCTTGGGCAACACCACTGCCGCCATCGGCAAAGGGTTTGCCATCGGGTCAGCCGCCCTGACCGCCCTTGCCATGTTCGCCGCCTACACCAAGGCGGTGGGCCTTACGGTCATCGACCTGTCTACACCCAAAGTGGTTGTCGGCATGTTCATCGGCGGCATCGTGCCGTTTTTGGTCGCTGCAATGACCATGACCTCCGTGGGTAAAGCAGCCTTTAAAATGGTCGAGGAGATCCGCCGCCAGTTCCGCGAGATCCCCGGCATTATGGAAGGCACCGGCAAGCCCGACTCGGCCCGCTGTATCGATATCTCCACCACCGCCGCCCTCCAGGAGATGGTTGCACCCGGTCTTCTCGCGGTCCTCACCCCTGTTATCGTCGGGTTCGTCCTGGGCAAGGAAGCCCTCGGCGGCACCCTGGCCGGTGCCACCCTGTGTGGTGTTTTCCTGGCACTGTTCATGTCCAACGCGGGCGGAGCCTGGGACAACGCCAAGAAGTACATCGAGGAAGGCCATCACGGCGGCAAGGGCTCTGACGCCCACCACGCTGGTGTTGTCGGCGACACTGTGGGTGACCCCTTCAAGGACACCTCGGGTCCCGCCATGAACATCCTCATCAAGCTCATGTCGGTTGTGTCCCTGGTGCTGGCACCGCTGTTTGCGAGTATTGCGCCGTTGATCAAATAAAAAACAGGGACTAAAAGTATAATTAAAGCAGGGGCTGACCTTATGGTTGGTCCCTGTTTTTTATTTGAGCACGCAGCACGCAGGAGGGAAGGCAGGGCGGAGGGCGAAGAGAGGAAGGAGGAAGGAGGAAGGAGGAAGGAGGAAGGTACAGTCCAACGTTCAAGGTCCAATGTCCAACAATGTCATTGCGAGGAGCGACGAGATGGACGAGAGCGACGCGGTAATCTCGAAAGTATTTATAACTTCTTTACAGCAGTTTTCATCTTACTAATCCCATCCTTCCCTAAGGCTCCTAAAACCAGGTAGTGTCAGAGCAGAAAATATAGCATTCCCCTACTCTGCGTCAGTCTACCATAACCCCATGTTTGAGTTCTGACCGAAAAATGCATTGCTGGTTAGCTTTTTCTAGACACCAGACACCAGATACTAGACACTGTTTTTAAAAGTTGACACCATCCGCCTTCGCTAACGGCTGTCGATCAGCTACGGCGGACAAGGACACCAGACTCCAGTTTGCGAGGACGTAGCATGACGCAAAGGCCCGACACCAGACACTCCGAAGCCGGGCCTACTGTCCGGCTTCGGAAGCCCCACCCCTGCGGCAGCAATGAATTCACCGTCATCCGGGAAAGTGTGGTGGTCACTCTGAAGTGCAACACCTGCGGGTCGTTTGTGAGGATGCCGAAAGACAAGTTCGTTAAAGCAGTGAAGTGTGAACCGTGAATAGTCAAGGATGTCCATCCATGATTCATCGCTCACTACAAGAGTTAACAGTTCACCTTTCACAGTTCACTGTTCACCTATAACGACCCCTGCCTTTTGCAACTCCGGCCATCTTCCTGTCCATCTTCTGTCATCTTCTTGCCATGCACCCTGAATTATGCTACACAAACTCTTCCACATTCGTACCCCTCCAGGGGTCGTTATAAACTCCTTGCTCCCGTCTGCCGGACCTTCCCGCCGAACGGGGGCTGTAGCCCGAAAGGAGAACACATTTGAAAGGCTACGAGTCTATTTGTATTCTGCACCCTGACCTCACTGAAGATGAGGTCAAGGGGACCATCGAGCGTTACTCCGAGCTCATCGCCGTCAACGGCGGCGAGGTGATCAAGTCCGAGCATTGGGGTCAGCGCAAACTCGCCTATGCGGTCCAGGGCCACCCAAGAGGCCACTACATCTATCTCCTCTATACCGGAGGCCCGGAAACGATCTCGGAACTGGAGAGAAACCTCCGGATCCTCGATCAGAATATCCGGTACATGACGGTGAAGGTAGATGACGTAGAGGAGACCGCCAAGGCCAAACCTCAGCTTCTTGAAGATCCGACCCTTTCAGTCCAGGAAGGCTAACATGGCTAACTACAACAGAGTTATACTGATGGGGAACCTCACGCGGGACCCTGAACTGCGCTACACACCCAACGGCAGCGCTGTAGCGAGTTTCAGCATTGCTGTTAACAGGCGGTACAAGGTCGACAACGAGAAACGGGAGGAGACGAGCTTTTTCGACATCGTTTTCTTCGGTAAGCCTGCTGAAATTATCGCCGAGTACATGAAGAAAGGGCGCCCACTTCTCGTTGAAGGTCGGCTTCAGCAGCGGCGCTGGGAAACTGACGAAGGACAAAAACGCAGCAAGGTGGAGGTCGTCGGGGAGAACTTCCAGTTTATGGGGGGACGAGATCAGGATAACGCTCGGCCCGCCGCCTCAGAAGGAACAGACGATCCGCCTGAGTTCGACGATTCAGATATCCCATTCTAACATGAACCCTGCCGGATCCGGGATGCGGCAGGTCGATCAAAGGACAGGACGTAAAAAATGAAAAGGAGATTCAGCAGGAGACGAAAGGTCTGTCACTTCTGTGTCGATAAAGTAACAGACATTGACTACAAGAACGTCAGAAGTCTGAAACGGTATATCACTGAAAGAGGCAAGATCCTGCCCAGCAGGATCTCGGGTAACTGTGCCAAGCACCAAAGAAAGCTTACGGCAGCTATTAAAAAGTCCCGAAATATCGCACTGTTACCTTTTGCTATCGAACGGTAACGGGGCAATACGGTGATGGAGGAAGGTCGGGGAAAGGATGCTGGCCTCTGGCTGCGTCTCTTGGGGTTCGCCCTCATCCCTTTGGCAATCCAGGCTTATCAGCCCATTATCGGAGGCTCCCTCGGGATTCTGACTCCCCTTCCTTTGGGCTACGGGATGGCGAGGCGAGGCTACCTGGAGGGAGCAGCCGCGGTGGCATTCATAGCCCTCGTCACTTCCTTTGTGATCGGCACGGGGCAAGGGCTATACTTTATCCTTGAAACGCTGCCCCTGGCCGTTGGTATCGGATTGGTTGCCAGATCCAGAACTCCCCTTTACCGGCCGGTTGTTTTGACCATGGTGGCCGTAGCTTTAACGGTCCTGGTTGCGGTCAGTGTTTACGGTATGATAACAGGTACACCGCCCGCCCAGCTCTACCAGGAAACGGTCCAGCAGATGGGCCTTTTAATGGACAACGCCGCTCAAACAAAGGGGTTAGACCCCGAGCAGCAGCAGCAGATGTACTGGATCGCGAGTCTGCTGCAGCGGCTTATCGTGGGAATATGGCTGTCCACGCTGACCTTGCTGATCATATTTTACGCCCTGCTTGTCAGGGGTTGGCTATTGGCTGCAAAGGCCCTGGAGAGCGACAAGCTGGCAATGCTGACCGAATGGAGTATGCCCTTCCCCTTCGTATGGGGTTTCGTGGCACTGGCATCCACAGTCGTCCTCACCGATGGCCTTGTAAGAGATGTAGCATTGAACGGTCTCATCCCTCTCGGAGCTTTTTACGGGATCCAGGGGATTGTAATAACCGGTCATCTGTTCACCAGGTGGGCACTGCCACCCTTTTTCAGGCTCATGATCCTGGCCTTCGGAATCATATCGGTACCGCTTGCGACTATGATCGTGGTGTCCCTGGGAGGGCTTTTCGATACCTGGATAGATTTCAGACGGCGTTGGCCCCTTGAGATAGCACCATCGCCGCCTTCGACTTAAAAAAGGAGCAAGACGATGAAAGTAATATTGTTAGAAGACATTGAGGCCCTGGGAAAAATGGGCGACACTGTCATGGTAAAAGATGGATATGCCAGAAACTATCTGATTCCCCGTAAGCTGGCGCTGCTGGCCACGGCCAGGAACCTCAAGGCCCAGGACCACCAGATCAGGGACATGGAGCGCCGAAAAGCCAAGATCACCGGCGACGCCCAGAGCCTTGCCGATAAGATCACCGGTGTGTCAGTGAGCTTTACCCGCAAGACCGGGGAAAAGGGCCGCCTCTTCGGATCGGTCACCAATATGGACATCGCCGAGGCCCTCAAGGAAAAGGGGCTGGACATCAACCGTAAGAACATTATTCTCCCTGAACCGATCAAGAGCCTCGGAGAGTTCGATATTGAGATCAAGCTGCACCACGATGTCATCCCCGTGGTCAAGATCACGGTTTTGCCCGAAGATGGCGAGATTCCCGAAGGAGCCATGGAGGAAGCACCCGGACAAGAGGCTGCTCCCGAGTCTCCTGAGGCAGTGGAAAAAGAGGAAGTTACCGAGGACCCGGCGGTAGAAAAGGGGTCGTTCTAGTAATAGTAGGGGTAATAGTAATAGTAGTAGAAGCAAGGGCAGGTTTAATCTCTATTACCATTACCATTATTATTCCTATCACTAAAATTTATGGCTAATTCCGGCACCGACATCAGAAAGGTTCCTCCGCAGAATCTCGAGGCAGAAAGAGCCGTCCTCGGGGCCATCCTGATGGATAATGAGAGCATTTATGCTGTCATGGAGATCCTCGATTCATCTGCCTTCTACCAGCCATCCCATCGCCTCATATTCAGCACCATGCTGGAACTGAGCGAACGGGGCGACCCCATAGACATCGTAACTCTTGCTGAACGTTTGCGCTCTGGGGGAGGCCTCGATAAAGCCGGGGGCCCAGACTACATACCCACTCTGGCTGACGAGGTGCCAACCGCGGCCGGCGTGGTCAACTATGCCACCATAGTCAGGGAAAAGGCGACCCTTAGAAGTCTCATCGAAGCATCAACCGAGATCGTGCACAATTGTTTCGAAACTCCGGGAGAGGTAGATCAGGTCCTGGATGACGCTGAACGCCGTATCTTTGCCATCTCTGAGGAACGTATCCGTTCCGGTTTCCTTTCCATGAAGGAGATCGTCAAAAGCAGCTTCAAGACCATCGAATTACTGTACGAGAAGAAGGAACATATAACCGGTGTCCCCTCCGGCTTCGCCGATATCGATGATCTCACCTCGGGTTTCCAACCTTCTGATCTCATTATCATCGCCGGGCGCCCGTCCATGGGTAAAACGGCCTTCTGCCTCAGTATTGCCCAGTATGCGTCTATGCACAAAGAGAAGACTGTGGCCGTTTTCAGCCTCGAAATGGCCAAGGAACAGTTGGTTATGAGGATGCTGTGTTCCGAAGCCCGCATCGATGCCCACCGGCTTCGAAGCGGTTTCCTCGGACAGACGGACTGGCCCAAACTGAGCACCGCAGCCGGAAGGCTGGCCGATGCCGCTATCTATATCGATGACACCCCGGCCATTAATTCCATGGAGATGAGGGCCAAAACGAGACGCCTTAAGGCCGAAAAAGGCCTGGACCTGGTGATCGTGGACTATCTTCAGCTCATGTCTGGTCGCCGCAGCGACAGTCGGGAGCAGGAGATCTCAGAGATCAGTCGTTCCCTCAAGGCTCTGGCAAAGGAGCTCGGGATCCCGGTCCTGGCGCTTTCTCAGCTCAACCGCGGTGTGGAAAGCCGTGTGGATAAAAGACCCATCCTTGCCGACCTCCGGGAATCCGGAGCTATCGAACAGGACGCCGACGTGATCATGTTCATCTACAGGGACGAGGTCTACAACAAAGACACCATGGATAAAGGGATCGCCGAGGTCATTATTGGAAAGCAGCGTAACGGCCCGGTAGGAACAAAAAAACTGACCTGGCTTGACAAATATACACGATTCGAAGACCTCACAACCCGGGATCAGTACTGATGCCGGGCAGGGACACCGATAGAGGTACCTGCTGGATCGACATCGATCTGGCTGCCTTAAGATCCAATTTCCACATCGCCGAAAAGCACCTGGAAGGAAACCCACCCATCCTGGCGGTGGTAAAGGCCAACGCCTATGGGCACGGGGCCGTCCCGGTAAGCAGAGCCCTTCTCGAGGAGGGGGCCTCTATCCTGGGGGTGGCCACGGTGGATGAAGCCCGCGAACTTCGCGAGGGCGGGATCCGGGGCAGGATCCTTATCCTGGGCAGAATGGTGCAAGCTGACATCCAGGCAGCCCTGAGATGGCACACCGAGATCACCCTCCAGCATCCTGAAATGGCCCGCTGGGTTTCAGAAACGGCTACCAGCAAGGGAGTCACCGTACCGGTGCACCTGAAGGTGGACACCGGCATGACACGGCTGGGGTTTTATTGGGAAACGGCCTACGAGGAGATTTTGAAGGTCCTGGAACTTCCGGGCCTCGACCTTTGCTGTGTCTTCACTCACTTTGCCAACGCCGACCTGGGAGACAGGGAGTTTACTCAAAAACAGATCCTCAGGTTCGAGGAACTGCAGGCCAAGCTGGAAAATACTGGCCTTAAGGTCTGTCATCATATCTCCAACTCAGCCGCCATCCTCACCGGGCAGACCCCTGAAGGGTGCGGAGCCCGTCCCGGGATCATGCTCTACGGAGCATCTCCCTCCGCCAATATCCCCAGCGAAAAACTCCGGCCCGTCCTTTCGTGGAAGTGCAGGGTCCTTCAGATCAAGAAGGTCCCCGAAGGCACCGGGATCAGCTACGGACACGATTTCATCACCACCCGCCCCAGCCGCATCGCCACGATCTCCGTTGGCTACGCCGATGGTTACCTGCGGTGCCTGACCAACAGGGGGCAGGTTCTCATAAGTGGCAAGCGCGCCCCGGTAGTGGGGCGTGTAACCATGGATATGACCATGGTGGATGTGACTGACCTGTCGGAGGAAATAAGCGCCGGTGACGAAGTTGTCGTCCTCGGCTCCCAGGGTGAAGATAACATTTCAGCCGAGGAGGTGGCTGCCTGGGCTGATACGATCAATTACGAGATCTTCTGCGCACTTTCTCACCGGGTTCCCCGGTATTATCTGGATGGACGATAGAACTGTCCATCCAGGTATCGGGGTATCGGGGAAAGATCATAATAGCTTTGCTGCTCAGGCGTATCGCCGGCACGCCGATACGCCGATACGCCGACACACCGATACAGTACTCTATCCTTTAATCTCATTTCCATACCCTAGCCTCTGGACTCACCCCCACTCCCCGTAGTACATTCACCCCATGCGTATGATCTCCGGCCTGAACTGGATCGGCACCGGCACTTTGTCTTATCTCGATGAGGCGGGGACGAGCCTTCTTCTGCTTATCAAAGTGCTTCGCGCCCTTTTCAAGCGCCCCTTTCCTATCCGACTAACACTGGAGCAAATGGAAGAGGTGGGGGTCCGTTCCCTGCCGGTAGTCATCATCACAGCGATCTTTACAGGAGCAGTCCTGGCCCTGCAGACTTACAGCGGTTTTAAGCGGTTCGGTGCGGAGGGGCTGGTAGGAACGGTGGTAGCCCTTTCAATGACGAGAGAACTCGGGCCGGTCCTCGCAAGCATCATGGTGGCCGGTCGGGTGGGTTCATCTATGGCCGCAGAACTGGGGACCATGAGGGTTACGGAGCAGATCGATGCCTTGATCACCATGGCTACCGACCCGGTCCACTACCTGGTCGTACCCAGGTTCGTGGCTGCCTTCATTATGCTCCCCTTCCTCGTGGTATTCGCGGACCTTCTGGGCATCATCGGCGGCTATATCGTCGCCGTGAAAGTCCTTGGAACCAGCAGTACCATCTACATCAACAGGACCCTCCAGTACCTGGAGTTTTCAGACGTATCCGTCGGAATTGTGAAAGCCGCAGTTTTTGGCATGATCATCGCCCTTATCGGGTGCCAGATGGGCTTTTATACCGAAGGCGGCGCCGAGGGGGTAGGACGAGCGACTACCAAAGCGGTGGTGGGCGCATCCATCCTCATTCTTATCTCCAACTATTTCCTCACCGCATTCCTGTTCTGATGAGTGATCAACCAACCATACGGATCCGTGATCTGAAGAAATCCTTCGGGGACAAGGTCGTCCTGGACGGGGCCAATCTGGACGTTTGGCCGGGGGAGAGCGTGGTCGTCATCGGCCAGAGCGGTGTTGGGAAAAGTGTGCTTATCAAGTGCATTATCGGCATCCTGACACCTGATTCGGGAACAATTGAGATCGACGGCGAGAACATCACCGCACCTGGTTTCAAAAACATGGATATAGTACGCCGGAAGTTCGGCATGCTGTTTCAGTACGCCGCCCTTTTTGACTCTCTGACGGTCTGGGAAAATGTCGGGTTCGCCCTCACCCGGCATACCAAAATGAAAACCGGCCAGATTCGGGAGATTGCCGAAGAGAAACTTCGAATGGTAGGTTTGCCCGGCACCCTGGACCTTATGCCTTCGGAGCTATCAGGAGGGATGAGGAAACGGGTGGGCCTCGCCAGGGCTATCGCCATGGAACCGGCTATCATGCTTTATGACGAACCTACCACGGGTCTGGATCCTATCAGAGGGGATTCCATCAACGACCTCATCATCCAGCTCCGGGAAGAGTTGGGCGTGGCCTCTGTCACCATTACCCACGATATGATAAGCGCCTACAAGATCGCCGACAGGATCACCATGCTCTACAAGGGGAAGCTTATCGCCACCGGCACCCCTGATGAGATCCGCGGCAGCGACAACCCTTACGTCCAGCAGTTCATCCACGGCAGGGCGGAAGGGCCAATTAGAGACGAGTAGGGGCAGGATGTGGAATGTGGAATGTAGAACATAGAAAAGACCTCTGCCTGAGTGTTGCTATTTGTGGATGAAAATGAGTATTCTTAGGAGATTGTTAGTTATGAATATTATTCTACGTTCTACGTTCTACATCCTACATTCTTGAGCCTATGAAATCATTCAAGACCGAAACATACGTTGGCCTTTTCGTCCTCGCCGGATTCCTCATCTTTATCTGGGGAACCATGCAGATCACCAACATCGGGGATGACGGCGGTTACGAACTATACGCCGTGTTCGATAACGCGGCCGGCCTGGACATCAACGCGCCGGTGCGCATGGTTGGTGTGAACATTGGCCGGGTGAAAGGAATCGATATCACCGAGCGAAAAGCCCGAGTCGTCCTCATCATTGACGAGGGACGTCTAGTCGATAGGGATGCCGTTGTTTCCATTCGCAGTCAGGGGATCCTTGGTGACAAGTTCGTTGGCATCAGCCCCGGCAGCAGCGGAGACTATTATGAGAAGGGACAGGTCATCACCCACACCCGTGCCGGTACGGATCTCGACAGCCTTATGGACTCCCTCCAGACCGCCGGAACGGATCTTTCGGCCATCCTCTCAAGCCTGAGAAAGGTCATCGGTACCGAGGAGGGGGAACGGTCCATGACCGATATCCTCCAGAACACCAGAAACCTCACCGCCAACCTCGACCGTCTCACTTCCAAGCTCGACACCATGACCACTGAGAACCGGGAGGACATCCGTGCCGTCATCGCGAACATCAGACAGGTCTCTGAGGACCTCCGGAATGATCTTCCCAGACTCACCGAAAAGTTTGAAGGGGCTGCCGACCAGGTCAGCAGCGTCCTGTCCGACAACCGGGAGGGTGTGAAGGAGACGGTAGAACAGATCAGACGTGACGCCGAGTTACTGGAGGAGACTCTCGAATCTGTCAGGATCATAGCCAAACGGATCGAAGATGGCGAAGGCACTGTAGGCAAGCTTATCAACGAGGACGAGACCTATACAAGTCTCAACGAGACCCTCGGGAGCCTTAACAAGGCTATGAAAAAGGGTGAAAAGCTCCAGGTTCTCGTGGACATCCATGGCAACTATCTATCCGAGGTGGAAGGCACCAAAGGTTACATGGTGCTCGACATAAAACCCACACCGGACAAGTTCTACCGACTGGAGATCATAGACGATCCGGAAGGCCGCCAGACGTGGTCAGAAACAGCTACAACAACCACGACCACCCCGCCCGGGACCACGATCACCACTGTTAAGGAGGAGGTCAAGTACGAGGACAAGCTTAAGTTCTCCCTGGAACTGGGGCGGCGGTTCTACGACACTGTCTTCAGGCTCGGGTACATCGAATCCTCTTTCGGTTTTGGAGTCGATCATTTCTGGAGCGACGACGACCTCAGGCTTTCCCTGGACGTGTGGGACATGGACCGCGACGTCAACCCCCAGGTGCGTCTCGCCTCTTCATTCAGATTTATGGATTTTTTCCACATCGATTTTGGAGCCGAAGACCTTGTCAACGACGAGCGGAATCCCTCCATATTTGTTGGCCTTGGCCTGTCCTTCGTGGATGAAGATCTGAAATACCTCCTCGCAAAAGCACCCCTTCCCTGACACCATGGCACGCCGCAGCAGCGTATTTGTATGTCAGAAGTGCGGCACCAACTCCCCGAAATGGATGGGCCGTTGCCCTGACTGCTCGACATGGGGGTCCATGATCGAGGAGATCCGTGATTCCGGGCGCGATAAGCGGTCATCCACAACTGCAGCGGATCCTGTCTCCATCACAAATATCCCTGAAGACTCCTCCCAACGCGTTTTCACCGGTCTCGAAGAGCTGGACAGGGTTCTGGGCGGCGGTATGGTTCCCGGTTCCGTCATCCTTCTGGGAGGTGATCCCGGCATAGGCAAATCCACCCTCATTCTTCAGATCCTCGCTCAACTGGCTGCTGCCGGTCAAAAAGTTCTTTACGTGACCGCAGAAGAATCCATGCGCCAGATCCGAATGAGGGCACAGAGAGTGGGCTCGGAAAGCGAAAACCTCATGGTCCTGGCCGAGACCGATTTTGCCGCAGTCACGCAAACCATCAGAAAGTTTATGCCGGACACAGTTGTTCTGGACTCGGTCCAGGCTCTTTACCATCCCGATATCGGCTCATCTTCCGGCACCATCAGCCAGGTCAGAGAGATTGCGGGTGAGGCTGTTGCCCTTGCCAAAGGCAATGATATTACCATCTGGCTCATCGGCCATGTTACCAAAGAGGGCGCTATCGCCGGGCCAAGAACTCTGGAACACCTGGTGGACACGGTCCTGTACTTCGAAGGAGATTCAAGCCACGCCTACCGTATCTTAAGAGCGGTCAAGAACAGGTACGGTTCCACAAACGAGATCGCCCTGCTGGAGATGACGGGCCAGGGACTCATCCAGATAACCGATCCTGCAGGCCTGTTTCTGCCCACAGGCGGACGAAGGTCACCGGGTTCCGCCATTGTCATGGGAGTTGAGGGGACTCGTCCTCTCCTGGTGGAGGTCCAGGCCCTTGTGGCTCAGACACCGTTTCCCAACCCCAGGCGCACGGTATCGGGTTCGGAACTTTCCCGGGTGCTCCTGATCCTGGCTGTACTGGATAAACGTGCCGGGATTCAGACAGGCGGGCTGGACGTTTTCGTTAATATCGCCGGCGGCCTCAAGCTAACCGAACCTGCTACGGACCTTGGCCTCGCCCTTGCCCTGGTTTCCAGTGTTTTTGAAAAACCCATCATTGAGCACACAGCTGTTTGCGGGGAAATCGGCCTGGCGGGAGAGGTTCGCCCCGTGGCACGGTTGGAAGCCAGGATCAGAGAGGCTTTACGCCTTGGCCTTACCAGGGTTATCGTACCCGACGCCGATATTGACAAACTTCCCACGATAAAAGGGATGGAGATCGTCCCGGTTGAGACGGTTGAGGACGCCATACAGGCTTCATTTTAGGGACTGGTCAAACTCGGGAAACGTCCCTAAAATGAAGCCTGTATAGGGGTAACGGGGTATCGGAGTATCGGGGAAAGATCATAAGCTGATGACCGCTAGATGATAGTTCCTCATCCCTCCTTCCATATTCCATATTTTGATGACCTGACTAAGACAAAAAATTATAGTATCCTGCCCTCATGCTGAAACAACTGAATATCCCACCGATCATTCTCTTCCTGGCGCCCATTGTCGCGGCTGTCGCCCTTTTCTCCTTCTTCAACGTCAGCTGTCAGCCAAGGACCGAAAACGCCTCGGGCAGTGTGAAGCTCCTCTACACATCCGAGGTGGGAGGACGGCTCGACCCTTGCGGGTGAAAGACCGTTCAGGTGGGGGGTCTTCCCCGCCGAGCCGCATTTATCACCCAGGAGAAGGCAGAAGGGACCGATACCCTTATCCTGGACTCCGGCAACCTTGTTGCAGATAAACCTCTTGCAAAACCCTCCCTCGAACCGGCAGAGGCCAAAGCCAGGCTGATCCTGGAGGCCATGGACCGCATGGGCTATGCAGCCGCTGCCATCGGCGAAATGGACCTCTACCTGGGCCTCGATCTACTGCGCTCCTTAAACGAGTCGACAAAGCTCCAGTTCCTGTCCTCCAACCTCACTGATAACAAGGGCAATACCATTTTCGAACCTTACCGCCTCCTGAAGGCAGGGGGATTGACCGTAGGCGTCATAGGACTTACAGCCCCTCCCTCCGATAAAGGACTGTTCTTCAAACGTATGCCCGGTGCCGAGGTCAAAGATCCATTGCCGGCTGCCAGGGAAGCAGTTGAAAAAATCCGGGATAAATGCGACCTCATCGTTGTGATTTCCAACCTGGGCTTTTCAAAGGACCTCCAGCTGGCTAAATCGGTTCCCGGCATTGATGTTCTCATAACCGGCGGGACCAAGCGTTTTATGAAAAACCCTGTCATTCAGGAGAGGACACTCATTACCTCCGGATTCTACGAAGGCAGAGCTGTCGGCAAGCTCTTATTACACCTGGATGGCGAAATCAAGGGATGGATATCCCGAAACGAGCTTGAGTTTCTGGATAAGCAGATTGAGACTGCTCAGACCAAGACTAGCACACCGGCGGGCCAGAGAGCCCTGGACAGCCTCATCGAAAAGAGAGAATCTGCGATCAGGTTGACCCCTTACGAACCGGCTATGGTAAACCTGGATCCTTCCTTTTCTGACGACCCGCAGATATTGAATATGATCAGCGATTACAGGAAAAGTCTTTCAAAAAACTCTGTCAGCAGTCAGGGACCAGCCGCCTCCAATGAGGAACAGGTACGTTACACAGGACCCAAAGCCTGTGCCGATTGTCATGAATCCAGATACCGTTTCTGGCTCACCACAGACCATTCCAGAGCCTTCGATTCACTTGCGCCCAAAGATGCAGGGGCAGACCCCGATTGTATTCCCTGCCACGTTACAGGGTACGAGCGGCGCACCGGCTACTGGCCCAAAGCACCAAGGGAGGACCTTCGCGGCGTCCAGTGTGAAGCTTGCCACGGTATAGGTTCCCTCCACGTGAAATCACCGGACCTTTACAGCCTTCTCCACCTCCCGGCTGCTCCCCAGTGCCTGGATTGCCACACCCAAAATCAGGATGATGATTTTGATTATTTCCGGGACCGGCTCCTGGTGTGTTCGGAAGATATGCCAAAATAATTTTCTTCCGAACACGTATCGGGGTATCGGGGTAATCACGCCTTTGGCGTGACAGGCGGGGTAAGGGGATAATTATAAGTTCTATATCTTCGATTCTCTAATTCCCTTTGATGAGCCACTGGTCGGCCTTTTGGATCATGAGGACTATCTGTCCCATGATCTTTTCATACTTGTCCTCAAGTCTTCTCGCCGTTTCACCATCTATGTATCCGCAACTCTGGGCAAAATCCAACCACACCTGGGTTTCGCACGCTTCACTTTCGGAATCACTCAGCTCGGCTATAAAAGCTGCTCTGCACCTGCGTTTTCTTCATCCTTCCGCAATGTTCGTACAAACTGATCGAGATGAGCGTCGCATTTGATCCACCATCGAGTATTTCTCATTGGGTGGAAATCCTTTTGTTAACTCAAAAATGTCCATAGCACCCTTTTTTGCATTACGGTAAACTCTTAGCTCTCGATATGATGTGATTATGTCAGTCGAACCAGATCTCCTTCAAACAACAAATTGATGTAATCATCCATTTGAGAAAGACGAGTGCAATTGTTATGCCCTTTCCACGATACGCCGACACGCCGATACCCGGGATCAAGGGAATCTCACTCCGGAGATAGTATATCGTCATGCTGAAACCGTTAAAGATAGGCAATATCCGGATCGAAAGACCGTTGATCCTGGCCCCCCTCGCGGGTATTACAAACCTGCCCTTTCGCCTCGTCTGCCGCAAGGGCGGGGCAGGTTTCGTGTGGGCCGAGATGATAAGCTCCAGGGCCTTTCATTTCAGGGACCAGCGCACCAGGGACATGGCCGTATTTCACCCGGAGGAACATCCGGTGGCGGCCCAGGTCTTTGGACGTGACCCGGATGAAATGGCTGAGGCGGCCCGTTTTCTTGAGGACCGCGGCGCCGACATTGTGGACATCAATATGGGATGCCCGGTGAAGAAGATCCTCAAAAGCGGCAGCGGCGTTCAGCTCATGAGGGAACCGGACCTTGCAAGGAGCATTTTGGCAAAGGTTGTCCACGCGGTGCAGGTTCCCGTCACTGTGAAGTTTCGACTGGGCTGGTCTGAGGAAGAAAAGAACTACCTCGAACTGGGAAAAGCGCTGGAGGGTGAAGGTGCTGCCGCCCTTATCCTGCATCCCCGGACACGAGCTCAAGGCTTTACAGGAGAGGCCCGCTGGGATGCCATCAGGGAACTTGTGGAGGCGGTGGGTGTTCCGGTCATTGGCAGCGGGGATGTGGCCACTGGGGAGGAAGCCTCCCGAATGCTGTCCCAGACAGGCTGTGCAGGGGCTATGGTAGGAAGGGGCGCCCTGGGAAAACCGTGGATTTTCAACGCAATGCATGCCTATATTACAGGCATCAAACTTGGCCATAACGGGAGTTTCAGCCCGGAACTTGTGCAAACACACGTAGAGATGCTCCTTGACTATCTCCCGGGGAGGCGCAGCGTCGGGCACCTGAGAAAGCATTTGGGATGGTACAGTAAGGGGTTCTCGGGCGGAAGTGGATTTAGAAGGGAGATAAACGGGCTTTTGGAACCACATGAGATTATCAAAGCGGCTGAATATTTTTTCGAATTTTAAGAATGATGGACTCGCAAAAAGTCCATCAATGCGCCCCGCGCGGGGCGCCCAAATCAATGACTCGCACTGTAAGTCATTGATTTGTAAGGAAAGGGAAAACAACGCTTTTCCCTTTCCGTGGAGCGAAAAGTCCCGGATTGGACTTTTTGCGAATTTATCAAGAATGGTGGTTCCAAAAACCATACGTATCGGAGTAACGGGGTAATCACGCCTTTGGCGTGACAGGCGTGTAATTGAGTAACAAATCAAGAGGCCCTGCATTTGACTTTTCCCCGATACACCGACACACCGATACAGGAATCTTAATATGTCCATAGAATCACACCTGACAGACTCACTAGTCGAGGGTCTTTTTCTCTTCGACACCAAGGGTCGCCTGGTCCGGGTCAATCCGTCCGGTGAGCGGATCCTTGGCCGATCGTTCAGGTCCGTTGTTAACAAAGATGCGGCCAAGGTCTTTCCCGGGAACATCGAACTGGATGAAATGGTAAAAGCGTGCCTGAGCGAGACCAGGGCCATGGTTCACAGCGGCATCACCATGCCCGGTCCGGAAGGGAAAACGATCGACCTTTCCGTAAGCGTATCGCCGATCCAGGAACCCGATGGCACTCTTGTGGGAACCGCCCTCCTTGTTCGTGATGAGACCATTTTACGGGACATGGATCGCTCCTATCGGCGAGCGGATCAACTGGCCATATTTAGCGTTCTGAACCTCGGCATGGCCCACGAGATCAAAAATCCACTCGGCGGGATCAAGGGAGCCACCCAGCTCCTCAGTTCGGAACTTACACCGGACAGCCCGATGATGGAGTACTGTGAAGTCATACTACGGGAGGTGGACCGTATCGACGGACTCCTTGAAACCCTCCTCGCTGCTGTCCCCAGAGGGGAACTCCGCACTTCGGAGATAAATATCCACGAAATACTCGATGAGGTCATACACCTTCTGGAACTGTCCGAGGAAACAGCCGGCCTGTCGTTCCTTCGTATCTATGACCCCAGCCTGCCTACTTTGCACGGTGACCGGAACGGTCTCATCCAGGTGTTTTTGAACCTGCTTAAGAACTCCGTTGAAGCGTCCGCATCGGGAGGTGAGATCACTATCAAGACACAGGTCCCGGTTGGCGGACCCGTTGGCACTTCGGCTGCGCCCCGGTCGGGAGCCAGGGGAGGATTTCTGGAAATAGTGGTCATGGACGATGGGCAGGGGTTCGACCCTGACATAAAAGAATACACCACTTTCTTCGTGACCACCAAGTCCAAGGGAGTGGGGCTGGGCCTTGCCATCAGCGAACAGATCATCCACGATCATGGCGGCTCCCTTGTCCTGGACAATCGGAAAGAGGGGGGAGCGGAGGTTCGCGTATTTCTTCCGCTCAAGGCGGGATAAATACGCGAACCTGGTATCGGGGTATCGGGGTGCCGGTGTATCGGGGAGGAAAGCTGTTCCTTCGGAACGAAACGGTGAAACGGGGTATCGGCGAAACGGGGAAGAACCTGTATCCAGTAAACCAATTGCAGACATTTAACCGCCATACCACGGGCCTGTTCATCATAATACCTGTTAATAGAGGGTGATCAGTCATTCCGGACGAAGATCCGGAATCCAGAATGAGCGTTTCTTTCAGATATTTTTTTCGAAACGCTATCAGGGAGTAGAAATGGCGAAAAAAATATTGGTTATCGAAGACGACCAGAGCATGCGGTGGGTGCTTGAAAAATCGCTATCCAGGGAGGGATATAAAGTGACCTCCGCCCCGGATGGAAGATCAGGGATAGCCGCTGCCTTCGAGGTCACCCCCGATCTTGTCATCCTGGACATCCTCATGCCTGACATCGACGGGCTAACCGTCCTGCGTAAACTCAAAGAGTCCCATCCTCAGCTGCCTGTCCTCATTATCACCGCCCAGAACATTATGACCCACGCCGTGGAAGCCATGCGCCGGGGAGCTTACGACTATCTGCCCAAACCTTTCGATATTTCCGTTCTCCTTGAAAGGGTGGACCGCGGACTCGCCCAGATAGAGACGGCGGACTCACAAAGAGAAGCAGAAGCGATTCCGGCCGAGATGGAAGACATGATCGGCACTTCACCGCTAATGGAAGGGCTGTTCAAGGCCATGGGGCGTGTAGCGGCCAGCGACGCCACCGTACTCGTCCTGGGAGAAAGCGGCACTGGTAAGGAACTCGTTGCCCGGGCTATTCACCGATTCAGCAATAGAGCGTCCGGGCCCTTTGTTGCCGTCAACGCATCAGCTATCCCCGGCGAACTGCTCGAGAGCGTCCTCTTCGGGCACGAAAAGGGAGCCTTTACGGGTGCCACCGATACGAGAAAGGGCAAGTTCGAACTGGCTGCCGGTGGGACTCTCTTTCTGGATGAGATCGGCGACATGCCAGGCAACCTCCAGGCCAAGATACTGAGGGTCCTGGAGAACCGCGAGTTCGAGCGGGTGGGCGGGCAGCGTTCCTTGCGTTCAGACGTACGGGTTATCTCGGCCACACACAGGGAACTGTGGGAAGCGGTTAAGGAGGGAGACTTCAGGGAGGACCTCTATTATCGGCTCAACGTCGTATCCCTCCGTATACCACCGCTAAGGGAGCGTAGAGAGGACATCCCTGTCCTCGCGGGGCACTTCCTGAGAGTCTTCGCGGAGGAGGAGGGTTCCGAGCTCAGGACCCTTTCAGAGGGGGCCATGTCGGTACTCTTGAAGCACGTCTGGCCCGGCAACGTCCGCGAACTCCTCAACACCCTCAAGAGGGCCTATGTCCTGGCATCGGATCCTGTGATCCACACTTCGGACCTGGGTCTGTCCATGGAAGGCTCCGACAAGGGGGTAGAAGAGACTTTTGACGAATTTATAAGGAAGTGGATGCATGAGATCGTGGCACCCTGGAGCACCATTGAGGAGGGAGACCTTTACGAACAGGTGATGTCCAGGGTGGAAATGCCCATGTTCGAAATGGTGATGGAAGCGGTAAAGGGCAATCAGGTCCGGGCCGCCAAGGTCCTTGGGATCAACCGGAATACGCTGAGAGAGCGCTTGCGGAAGTACGATTTGCTGAAAAAGGGCGGGAAGAAAAAGAAATAGCCCTTTTTCAGACCAGGTATTTTCCTCCCCGACACGCCGATACACCGATACACCGATACGATCAATGCGAACTCATTTGAGCATTGATCAAAACGTCTCTCCCCCTTGCACTTGTATGTGCCCTCCCCTAGAATGGTGACGTTGTTAGCTTGATTGGTTTCTTCACGCGGAACCTGGACCTTGGCTTGCCACGCCGTAGCTGATTTGTGAGGGCATAGCCACTGGTAACGCCCCAAAGCGAAGGCGGGACCCTGGGAACTCAATTTTCGGAGGAAATTGGCATGTGCAATGAATCAGCGTTTATCCTCTTTTTCAAGGATGGTCATCGGCACCTGAATGAGATCGATCTCATTGAGGTCGAGGAGGACAGCATCCGCCTCAAGGACATGAACGGCAACGAAACGGAGATTAAAGCCCGGATAAGGACTATAGATCTTGTTAACCGAAGAATAGAGACAGCCGATTAACGACCGGAAAAGGGGAAGAGGAGAAAAGGAGAAGAGGAGATTGAAAGCTTTCTCCCCTCTGCCCCTCTTCCAGGGGTCCCCTCTTCTGAATAAGACGGCGCGCCATCCCACCATGACTTGACACCAATTTAACGTAGGATTATTATTAGCGCCGTTTCATAAGCCGGGATAGCTCAGTTGGTAGAGCAACTGATTCGTAATCAGTAGGTCGGCGGTTCAAGTCCGCTTCTCGGCTCCAATGTTTTCAATGGGTTACAGTTTTTCGCTGTAGCCCATTTTACCAAGCCAGATGAGCATCGTCACGTTGCCTTTCATTGCCACATCAAACTGTTTCCGCCGGGGGACATGGGGTGTTAACAGTATGAATCTATTACATAACGACCTTGAGATCTAATAATTGCAGAGATAATTAAAGGCTTACACGTGTCGGTAAAAACATCACCCAGCCAGACTTTATAGATTTCAGCCCTTTCCATATTTCATCTCACATTGGCAGATCCAATCCATCACCCTCCGTTACTGTCACCGGTTTAGGTACCGTGATGTTCCTCGGTGTCTGGATCTCAAGAGCCCCTTTCTGCTCCAGCGGCAACAGGCACTTCAGTTCATCGCACATGTCCTTGTCCACAGTGCCGTAGTACACCCACTCAAGAGCCCTGGTGCTGGCTACGAAGAGCATCTTGTTGAGGTTGCGGGCCCAGCTGTACTTGCAGTCCACGATGCGTGGGATCATGACTGTGTCGAAAGTCAGTCCCTTGGCACTGTGAACGGTGAGGATTTTGGGGGTCAGCATGTTGAAGTCCTCCCGCACCTGCCCCCTCGCCTTGACTGTCTCGACCTGTATCCCCCTTTCGTTCATCCCCCTGGATATGTCCTCCACCATCTGGTTGGTGGGCAGAAGGATCCCCACTCTCTTGCCCAGGTTGATCTCACCCCTGAGGAGGTCCGCGAGACGGTCGATCTCCTCGGCCCCCCGGTCGGCGACAAAAAGGAGGGGGACCCGGAAGGCGCTCGAATGTGGCACGGCCCTGGTGCGCAGGTAGACAGTCGCGTCGCTCTCGTCAAGGAAACGGGAGGCGGCCTGGGCGACAGCCGGGGCGTTGCGGAAGTTTTTCAGCAGGACCTGGGACTCTGCCCTTAACCCGAGTCCTTTCAGGGCATCCCCAGTACTGGCCCCCTCGTCGTACAGCTTCTGGGTTGGGTCCGAGAACACAGTCACATGGCGGGCGATTCTGGACAGCAGACGGAAAGCCTCAGGGGGGAGGTCCTGGCCCTCGTCGACCAGCAGAACATCATAAATAGGCGACCTGAGATTCCGCTCCACATGCTGTAGAACATCTCTCACCGCCCTTACGTAGTCCGGGGCTTTACGTTCGGGGTTCCAGTGTAGTCGATGGTAAATGTGCCTATTGTTGTACTCCTCAACCCAGTCAAAGAAGAGGCTGACCATATCCTCGGGAAGCCCAAGCTCGCTAACACCTGACCTGATATAGCGTTTGAGCACATTGGTGTACACCATGACCCCCATACGGGAGGGAGGCACCTGGTGCTCCTTCATGAGATGGAGCGACCTGTGCAGCAGGAGAAGGGTCTTGCCCGACCCGGCCGGGCCGGTAACGAGGAGATGTTCGCCGGGGTGGGCCTGGGCCACCGCAAGCTGGTCGGGGGTCAGGTTGCTTCCCCCTATTAGCCACGTTCGGCGGGTGGTCATAGCTTCACCCTGATATGAAATCCAGTTAAAACTCCCGCATTGGATTTCATATATGGAAGATCGTCCATTGGAACACCGCCTATCGCTTCACAGGTTTGCCGAGCTGCTGTCCGGGCAGGTCTTCGGGCACGTAGGGGAGCTTCACCGTTCCCTTCACAGAGGCCAGTTTTTTGGCAATGGCGTCGGCCTTTCCCTCCTGCCCAAGGGCCAGGTAAGTGCGTCGCTGCCAGTGCAGGGACCACTCGTCATCCCCCTCCAGGTACTCGAACTCCTCGAGGGCTTTCTCCAACTCGGCCTTCCCGGCCTTCTCGCGGCCGAGTTTCTGGAGCAGAATCCCCTTCCAGGCACGGTAGACCGGCTGAGCCCCGGATATTTCGCAGGCCCTGTCAGCTTCCGCGAGAGCCTTCTCCGGCCGCCCGGCATCTGCCAGGTGCAGCGAGAGGTTGAACCTCAAGCCCCCGGATTCGGGCGATGCTTTTACAGCCTCCCGGTAGGCCTTTTCCGCCCTCTCACCTGCCTGCAGGGCCACGTAGCAGCCGGCAATGGAGTTGAGGACCCAGGCGTCGGGTTCGTTACGCACCCGGAGAGCATTCTGGTACCAGCTGACAGCCTTCTCGTTCCTTTCCGTGCCCCGGTTGAGATCACCCAGTTCGACCATGGCAGTCGCCAGGTCGGCCTTGCTGCCCCCCTTGACCAGCTGCCCGACCCGCTGCTCCAGCTCAAGGATCCGCTGTTCGGCCTCGTCCGTGACCGCAGTGGCCGACAGGGGGTTTTCCAGACTCACATTGCAGCTAACGTCCGGCCTGTCCTGGAGCCATGCCTCCACCTCCAGGACCTTGTTGCCGTCGAGCCTGTACTTCACTCCTATGGGCTCGCCGGACCTGGGTATCTGGTCGAACTCCAGGTGAGCCGTCGCCAGGATCTTGTCAGGGCCGTCGGCAGCGACAACGATGTTGACCCCCTTCATGAACTCCTTCGGGACCATGAGGCCGCTGTAAAGGGCATGCTCCCCGTCATCGGGATAGGGCAACTCCGTTCCGGCAGGGATGAGAACCGCGAACCCGCCGCCCCGGGTGAGAAGACCTATGTTCTCCTGGGCGATGGGGCGGATCATGGGCTTTGACACACCCTTGAGCAGAAAACTGTGCCATGCGGCGCCCCTTGCCACTGCCACTTGGGCGGCTTCGGCAGTGGGAAAGGCCAGCAGGTCGGACTTCGGAAAGAACTTTTTCAGAGCCTGGGTGATCTGCGGGATGAGGACGCTGCCGCCCACGGGAAGCACCGCGTCCACGTCGGACGGCGCCAGGTCCGCCCGCCCCAGGATATCCATGACGGGGGAGAAGATGGATGTGGCTGCGCCGAAGTCCATCTCCCTGCGGTACAGGTACTCCTCTTCCACAAAAGGTTCCAGGATCTCCTCGAACTCGGTGAGGGAAAGGGCCGGGGATCCAAGGGTGAGGGTCATGGAGCCCACACGCACTTCAATGGTTGGCTGGGCGGCAGTGACGCGCTTCCTGTCCACATTGCCGATGCCCTTGAGGGAGATCTGGTTGCGATACTCATCGCACAGGGCCATTTTGAGCGCCTCGGCAGTGGAAAGCAACTGGGGCAAAACGATGTTCTTCTTCTGTCCGAAACCCAGGTCGTATCTGTCAACACCACTCTGATCGAGAAGCTGCGGAAGAAGCTTCTTCTCAACAATGGCGGTGTCGATGTCGTCCCCGCCGAGCTTTTCATACCTGGAGATAGCCAGGTTGGAGATGGCAAAGCGCCCATCCACCATCTGCACCTGGACAAGGGACAGGTCACAGGTCCCTCCGCCGAAGTCAAAAACAAGGATCTTCGTGGGGTGCTGGATAGAGAATGCCGCATCCTTGCCATAGGTGAACAGGTAGTCCAGAAGGGCCGCGTTGGGCTCATCGAGAAGGGAATTCTCGTCCACCACCAGGCCGGCTATAGCTGCCGCTCTCTGGGTGTCTTTGCGGGCCCCTGACTGGAAGGAGGCCGGCACGGTGACAACGGCCGAGTCCTTTACCTCAGCTCCCAATTCCGCTTCTGCCGCGGATGTGAGAGCCTCAAGTAAAGCGCCGGCAACTTTGAAAGGTGTGTCGTAAGTGGTGGAGGCTGCATAGGGGTAGAACGGCTCCTTGCCCAGGCCCATCTCAGACTTCGTAGAATAGAAGATGTTCTGGCCCCGGACGTAGTTGCCCTGGCGGATAAGCTCCCGGGCCCCCTGGCCTACCCACCACTTGTCGATGTCCACCTGAGCTACGACAGAAGGAAGTAGGGGACTGTGAAGGCGACCACTGAGGCGTGGCTGCTCGATGTTGATGAGCCTCACCGCTTCCGCCAGATCGCCCTCCAGGAGCTTCTGAGGATCCACACACGCAACGGAGCAGTTGGTGGTGCCCAGGTCGATGCCCACGAAGGATTGTGACTTTATGTCGGTCCTCTGTGTGACCTCTTTTTGCAGGATGTAGGGTAGACCGGGCATTGAAACCCCCAAAGGATAGTAACAGTTATAGTAATGGTAATAGTAATAGGTAAAAGCCAGTTTTTCTATTGCTATTACTTGCTTCCACTGCTGGCTTGCACAATGCTCACATCCACCGTGACCCTCTTCGTCGGCTTCCCCTCCCGGTCGAACTCCCGCTGGAACCGCCTGACTATGACCCTCTTGCCTCTCGTCTTCGGGTCGGCGTCCACAAATTTCCTGGCTTTCTTCAGCACGAGATCGACTGTGATCTCTTTTTTGACCGGGTGCCGGAAGTAGAATCTGGAGAAGAACTGGATGGGCACGGTTTAAGCTCCGAGCACACACGCTTGTCATTGCGAACCATTCCCGCGTGAAGCAATCTCAACTGGCCGCCAAATTGCAACTGAAGCGGCATGCACAAAAACTATTATGTTTATATCATGACCAACAGATGGAACCGTGTCCTTTACACCGGCTTTACCGGTGACCTGGTCAAACGTGCTCACCAACACCGCGGAAAACAGGTTGAAGGTTTCACCTCACGCTACAATGTGAACAAACTCGTTTATTTCGAAACCTTCGGTGATCCACTGACTGCTATTGAACGTGAGAAGCAAATTAAAGCGGGAACGCGAGAGAAAAAGATCAAATTGATCGAGCAAAAGAATCCTGGCTGGCAAGATCTTTTACCTGAGATCGCTTCACTCACTTAACTGTTCGCGATGACAGACACGTTTGTCATTGCGAGGCCCGAAGGGCCGCGGCAATCTCGGGCTCTGCTGCTACTTCCCGGGATCGCTTCCACCTTCGCGTGAAGCTTCGGTGGACAAGTCGTCCGGGTATCAACTCGCGATGACAGACACGTTTGTCATTGCGAGGCCCGAAGGGCCGCGGCAATCTCGGGCTCTGCTGCTACTTCCCGGG